>CADAER010000001.1 GCA_902787025.1 Oscillospiraceae bacterium
ACCCGTCTCAAATACCGTTATCTCGATTTAAGACGCCCCGAACTGCAAAAGAATATTTTTATGCGTCATAAAATCACAAAAATCACGCGCGATTATTTCGATGAGAACGGCTTTATTGAGCTTGAAACACCGATGCTTATAAAATCCACTCCCGAGGGCGCGAGAGACTTCCTGGTGCCTTCGAGAATCCATAAGGGCACATTCTACGCCCTTCCGCAGTCGCCCCAGCTTTACAAACAGCTTTCAATGGTCGCGGGCTTCGACAGATATATGCAGATTGCCCGCTGCTTCCGCGATGAGGATCTGAGAGCCGACCGTCAGCCCGAATTCACTCAGGTTGATATCGAAATGTCGTTCGTCGATGTTGAGGATGTTCTGCAGATCGGCGAGGGCTATATGCAGAGAGTGTTCAAAGAGGCTCTCGGCATCGATATTCCTCTTCCGCTTCCGAGACTGACTTATAAAGACGCAATGGAGCGTTACGGCAGCGACAAGCCCGACACCCGCTATGAAATGGAAATCTGCGATTTGTCGGATATCGTTAAAAACTGCGGCTTCGGCGTTTTCACATCCGCCATTGAGGGCGGCGGCAGCGTCCGCGCGATTACGGCGAAAAACGCTTACGAAACACTTTCGAGAAAAGAGATTGACAAGCTGACCGAAATGGTCCGCGGCATAGGCGCAAAAGGTCTCGCGTTCGCGAGAATTGCTCCCGACGGCACTCTCGCCTCTTCGTTTGCGAAGTTTATGACCGATGACGAAATGAACGCCATCAAGGCAAAAACCGGAGCGGAAAACGGCGATGTTATTCTTATCATCGGCGACACCAAGAACTCGGTTGTTCTGCCCGTGCTCGGCGCTCTCCGTCAGGAGGTCGCGAAAAAGCTCGGCATTGTTCCCAAGGGTAAATTCAACCTGCTGTGGATTACCGAATTCCCGTTCTTTGACTGGGATGAAGACCTCGGCGCGTTTGTTGCTATGCATCATCCGTTCACATCGCCTATGGACGAGTGCCTTGAATATCTTGAAACAGACAAAGCAAAGGTCAGAGCAAAGGCATATGACCTTGTTCTCAACGGCATTGAACTTTGCAGCGGCTCTATAAGAATCACGAACCCCGATCTGCAGAAGAGAATGTTTGCACTGCTGGGCCTGAGCGACGAGGAGGCAAACCTGAAATTTGGTTTCCTCACCAACGCGTTCAAATACGGCGCTCCGCCTCACGGAGGAATGGGCATAGGTCTTGACAGACTTGTCATGCAGATGCTTGAGTGCGATTCCCTGCGCGATGTCATAGCCTTCCCGAAGGTTCAGAACGCCAGCGAGCCGATGACGGAATGTCCCTCCGTTGTTGACACAGCCCAGCTTGAGGACCTGGGAATTGAGATTTCCGTAAAAGAAGACGAAAACGAATAAATATACACAAAAATATCCGTTCTGGCTGAACGGATATTTTTTATTTTGCGCAGGCTGTGTGAAGGACGGAAAGCGAGGTTTTTACGCTTGAAAAAATCTTTTAATCAACCACTAAATATTGTGTTTTTATCATTGATTTTTAAAAAACAATATGCTATATTGAAGACAATATTATAAATAATAATTAAAAGACACAGGTGGAGTATGTATTACAACAAATTTCAGAACATTGAACTCTCCTCGCTCGGCCTCGGCTGTATGCGCCTGCCCGTAATTGACGGCGACGACTCAAAGCCCGATGCCGCCGCTGTCGAAGAGATGGTAGCTTATGCCATGCAAAACGGCATAAACTACTATGACACCGCCTGGGGCTATCACTCGGGCAACAGCGAAATCGTTATGGGCAACGCGCTCGCGAAATACCCGAGAGAGAGTTTTTATCTTGCCTCGAAATTTCCCGGTTACGACCTTTCGAATATGGATAAGGTTGAGGAGATTTTCGAAAAACAGCTTGAAAAATGCCGTGTCGATTATTTCGATTTCTATCTTTTCCACAATGTCTGCGAGATGAATATCAACCAGTATCTCGACCCGAAATACGGCATTTACAATTATCTCACTTTACAGAGAGACAGCGGCAGAATAAAGCATCTTGGCTTTTCCGCCCATGGCAGTTACGAAGTCATAG
This sequence comes from Oscillospiraceae bacterium, assembly GCA_902787025.1. Taxonomy (GTDB): domain Bacteria; phylum Bacillota; class Clostridia; order Oscillospirales; family Acutalibacteraceae; genus CAG-177. The sequence goes on from CADAER010000001.1 coordinate 2,105, forward strand.
AGCGTTTTCTCAAAGCCTACGGCGATGATATGGAGTTCTGCCAGCTGCAGATAAATTACATTGACTGGGAGTTCCAGAACGCCGTGAAAAAGGTTGAGCTTGTTAAAAGCTACGGTATTCCCGTTTTCGTAATGGAGCCCGTGCGCGGCGGCAAGCTCGCGAGTCTCGACGCGCAGTATGAAAGAAAACTTAAAGAAATGCGTCCCGATGAGAGCGTGCTTGCCTGGGCGTTCCGCTTCCTGCAAAGCATTGACGCGACCGTCATCCTTTCGGGCATGTCGGACTTTGAGCAGTTAAAGCAGAACATCGAACTTTTCAGAGAGAAAAAACCGCTTGACAATGATGAGATGAAAACGCTTCTCGGTATGGCGCGCGATATGGTGAACCCTAAGACCGTGCCATGCACGGCGTGCAGATACTGCACGACTCACTGCCCGATGGAACTTGACATCCCGTTCCTGCTCAATCTTTACAACGAGCATTTCTACTCCGACGGCGGTTTCATCGCTCCGATGGCGCTTATGTCGCTCCCGGAGGACAAACAGCCCTCCGCCTGCATAGGCTGCGGAAGCTGCGAGGCTGTATGCCCGCAGCAGATTAAAATTCCCGAAGCGCTCGCATCGTTCTGCGAAATGTTGAAACAAGAGGAATAATTATGAAAAAGACTTTTGCAATTATATCAATAATACTTGCCGTCTGCCTTGTTCTCGGCGGCTGCACAGGCATTGACAGAATATCGTCGGGAGCTTATACCGAAGGCGAAAGAACCGTAACAGACGAAATCTATAAAATAGATATCGACTGGGCTCAGGGCGGCGTTATGATACGAAGCGGCAAGCAGGCCGAAGGAATCACCGTCAGGGAATCGGACACAGACGGAAACAAACTCGCCACGCGCATTATCGGTTCCGTGCTTTATATCAAAAACGCGCTGCCCGGCAAAGAGGCGGGTGAAAAGACGCTGATAGTCATTGTGCCTTCGAATTACAATTACAGGGAAATCGAAATCCGCACGGATTCGGCTAACGCGGCTCTGCGTAATTTAAAGGTTTCAAGAGCGGATATTGAGACGGTCAGCGGTAATATTTCGGTCATTGGCTGCGACATTGATGACGAGGCTGAACTTGAAAGCGAAACGGGAGTTGTCACTGCAGTCGGAAATATAGCGGATTACGACATCAAAACAAAATCAGGCGAAATCAATATCACGCCCGGCACAATTCCCGAAGACCTCGACGCCGAAACGGAAGACGGCATTATTGTCGCCAACCTGCCCGCAGATATTCCGTCCGGCTCGTTCAAAGCGAAAACAGACGGCAATGTTACCGACAAGCTTACGAACAAAGAAAAAGGCGAAAAATACGTTTTCAAATCAAAAACAGGCAACATCTTCATTCTTGAAAAAATAGAAAAAAAGTAAATTACGGGGTGACAAATCCCGAAAATATAAGGAGAAAAACGCTATGGAAAAACTCAAGGTTGGTATTATCGGCTGCGGCGGAATAGCGAACGGCAAGCATATGCCCGCTCTTTCCAAAATCAAAGAGGTTGAACTTGTCGCCTTCTGCGACATCATCGAGGAGAGAGCCGTTGAGGCGGCAAAAAAATACGGTGTGGAAGGCGCGAAGGTTTACACCGATTACAAAGAACTCTTAGCCGACGAAAGCATAGTTACCGTTCATGTCTGCACGCCCAACCGTTCACACAGTTTTATCACGATTGACGCTCTTGAAGCAGGCAAGCACGTTATGTGCGAAAAACCGATGGCGAAAACTTACGCCGAGGCAAAGGCCATGTATGAGGCAAGCGTGCGCACGGGCAAAAAACTCACAATAGGCTACCAGTCCCGCTGGAGAGGCGATTCCCTTTACCTCAAACAGTGCTGTGAAGACGGTATGTTCGGCGAAATCTATTACGCAAGAGCGCTCGCTTTAAGGCGCAGAGCCGTTCCCACCTGGGGCGTTTTCCTCAATGAATACGAGCAGGGCGGCGGTCCGCTTATCGATATCGGCACACACGCTCTCGACCTCACTCTCTGGCTTATGGACAACTACAAGCCGAAAATGGTTGTAGGCACAAAATACAAAAAACTCGGCGACCAGAAAAACGCGGGCAATGCCTGGGGCGACTGGGATCCCGAAAAATACACGGTTGAGGATTCGGCATTCGGTTTCGTCATTATGGAAAACGGCGCGACAGTCAGTGTGGAAAGCAGCTGGGCGCTCAACATAGCGGATCCGTGCGAAGCGAGCACACTCATCTGCGGCGTAAACGGCGGCGCGGATATGCTTCACGACCTTCGACTCAACTATGTCAGGAACGGCAGACAGGTTATTGAAAAGCCGAGTTTCGACGCGGGCGGAGTAGCGTTCTTCGAAGGCTCGAGCGATGATCCTTCCGACCTTGAATGCCGCGCGTTCTATGACGCGGTAATCAATGACAAGCCCGTCAGAACAAAGCCCGAACAGGCGATGGTCGTCACGCAGATTCTTGAAGCGATTTATGAATCGGCGGCAAGCGGCAAGCCCGTTTACATCAACAACGACTGACGGAGGAACAGATTATGATAATTGCCGTTCAGCTTTATTCCATACGCGACTGCATAAAATCGGGCGACAATCTTCTCAGCCTTCTCGGCAAGGTCAAAGAGCTCGGTTACGACGGCGTTGAGTTCGCCGGTTACCACGGCGTTGACGCCGCAACGCTCAAAGCGAGACTTGATGAAGTCGGACTTGCCTGTGTCGGCAGCCATCTCGGACTTGACGATTTCAAGGAAGAAAATCTTGAAGAGACATACGCTTTTGCCAAAACTCTCGGCACGCCTCAGATAGGCGTCGGCGGCGCTCCACACTCAACAATCGCCGGTTCTCGGCAAGGCGGATGAAATCCTCGGCGCAAGAGGAATGAATGTTTATTACCACAACCACTGTGAGGAGTTCAAGCCCCTTGAAGACGGCATGCTTCCGATAGATGTTCTCAAAAGCTACTGCCATCTGCAGATAGACACCTACTGGAGTTACTACGCCGGAGCGGATAACTATAAACTCATCACAGAGAACAAGGATAGAATAGTTACCCTTCACCTCAAAGACGGCGTTGACGGAAAACCCGTCGCGCTGGGCGAGGGCACAAACGACATTCCGCTTGTTCTCAGAGCGGCGAAGGATGCCGGAATCGAGTGGCTTGTTGTTGAGAACGACGATCCCGTTCCCGACGGCATAAGCGACATCGGCAGAAGCATAAAATATCTTAAATCAATCATCTGAGGAGACATAATATGAAATTAGGCGTTTTTACAACTCTGCTTTCAAATCTGCCTTTTGAAGAGGCGCTCAAATATTTCAAATCACTCGGTATAGAAATGGTTGAAATCGGCTGCGGCGGCTACCCGGGAAACGCTCACGCGAATCCCGACGAGCTGCTTGAAAGCAGCGCAAAGCTTGAGGATTTCAAGGCTCTCATCAAAAATTACGATGTTGAGATAAGCGCTCTTTCCTGCCACGGCAACCCCATTCATCCGAACAAACAGATTGCCGCCGGATTTGACAGCGCAATCCGTAAGACTGTTCTGCTTGCCGAAAAGCTCGGAATACACCAGATAAACACCTTCTCGGGCTGCCCCGGCGATTACGAGGGCGCGAAATATCCCAACTGGGTTACCTGCCCCTGGCCCGATGATTTCGGCACAATTCTCAACTGGCAGTGGAACGAGGTGCTTATTCCTTACTGGAAGGATATGGCGGCGTTCGCGAAGAATCACGGCGTTGACAAAATCGCGTTTGAGCTTCATCCCGGCTTCTGTGTTTACAACACCGAGAGCATGCTTAAAATCCGCGAGGCGGTAGGTCCCGAAATCGGCGCCAACCTCGATCCCAGCCACCTTATCTGGCAGGGTATGGAGCCCGTGGCGGTCATCCGCGAACTCGGCGACGCGATCTTCCACTTCCACGCGAAAGACACCAAGGTTGACAAATACAACACCGCGAAAAACGGTGTGCTTGACAACAAGCCCTATTCGGATGAAATCAACCGTTCGTGGATTTTCCGCTCGCTCGGCTACGGAAACGATTACTCATACTGGAAAGACATAATTTCGAATCTCCGCATGGTCGGCTACGATTACGCGCTGAGCATTGAGCACGAGGATTCGCTTATGAGCCAGAACGAAGGTCTTGAGAAAGCGGTTGATTTCCTCAGAAGCGTTATGATTAAAGAAGACCCCGCCGAGATGTGGTGGGCATAAAGAACTAATTTAATAAAAAGGGCGGCACCGCTTGAGGCGGTGCCGTTAAGGCGATAATTATGGTTGACGGAAAATTCGGATTTGCCGTAATAGGCTACGGCGGAATGGGCAGCTGGCATATAAGACAGATGCTCGAAAAATTTTCAGACAGGGCAGTGGTACTCGGAATCTACGACATAAACCCCGAGGCGGCGGAACACGCCCGTAAAAACGGCATTCACGCCTACGCGAGCCGCGAAGAGCTTCTCGCGGACGAAAGAATAGACCTTGTCACAATAGCGACACCGAACGATGTTCACAAGGAGATAGCGATAGACGCTCTCAACGCGGGCAAAAACGTAATCTCCGAAAAGCCCGTTACGCTGAGCGTACCCGACTATGAAGAGATGGTCGCGGCGGCAAAAAAGAACAATAAACTTTTTACCACCCATCAGAACAGGCGCTGGGATGAGGATTACCTCATTGTGCGTAAGCTCATCGATGACAACACGCTGGGCAGGGTTTTCCGCATCGAGCACAGAGTTCAGGGCTCGAGGGGAGTGCCGGGCGACTGGCGTAACCAGAAGGAACACGGCGGCGGAATGGTGCTCGACTGGGGAATACATCTGCTCGACCAGGTTTTGCAGATGACTTATCCGCACAGACTTGTCAGCGTTTATAACGAACTGACCTATGTCACAAACGAAAACTGCGACGACGGCTTCAGGGCAACTCTGATTTTTGACGACGGTCTCTCGTTTTATGTTGAGGTCACGACGAGCAATTTCATTGAACTGCCGCTGTGGTATGTGCTGGGAGAAAACGGCTCCGCCGTCATAAACAACTGGGACTATGACGGAGAAATCGTAAAGGTCTCCGACTGGGAGAAAAGAGACGCCGTGCCGATTCAGGCGGGCGCGGGCATAACCAAGACAATGGCTCCCCGCACGGACGAAACAATCAAGCGTTATCCGCTTCCGCGCGTGAAAGCCGACTGGAGCGAGTATTACGCAAACATTTTCGACACTCTTGAAGGTAAAGCAACTCAGATTGTCACCCACGACCAGCAGAGAAGATTGCTGAAACTCGTTGACGCCCTCTTCCTCTCCGCAAAGGAGAACAGAGTGGTGGAGTTTGAATAATAAAAAATACGCAAAATTAAAGCACTCCCTGACGGGGGTGCTTTTTTATATCGTTTTTCAGTTGAGATAGGGCTTCACAATCGCTTCCCAGTCTTTATATGATCTTGAACCGACAATAGGCTCGCTTGTCAGGACATTGCCTTCGCCGTCAACAATAATGGTTGTCGGTACATAACCCGTTTCATATTCGGCAAAATCGGGTGTTTTTTTGATGATGGGGTAAGTAATGCCGTTGCTTTCAACCGTTTCCTTCGCGTCTTCTTCCGTGCTGTAAACTCCTATTACAAGAAGTCCCTTGCTCTTGTAATTCTTGTAGAGCTTCTGAAGGTCCGGCATCTCTCCGACACAGGGTCCGCACCACGGCTCCCACATATTGATTATTATAACCTTGTAGCTTGAGTATGTTGACATTGAAACAGGCTTTCCGTTAATGTCCTTTGTTGAAAACGAAAGCTTTTTGCCTGTCGGCTTAGGCTTGGTTGTGGTTGTAGTTGTGGTTCTGGGTTTGGTTGCTTCGCCGCCGGAAGGGATGAATACAGGTGCTTTTGCCGTTGTTGGCGCTGTGGTTTCCCGTCTTGTCGTGCCTTCAGTCTGCGGTTCTTTCGGCTTGACCGCGCCGGTGGTCGCTTTTTCCGCTGACCTTTCGGTAATCCTTGAATTTCGTGTTTTGGGAACAGCCTTTTTGTGTGTGGTTGAAGCGTCTTTCTGCTTTGCGGTTGTTGTTTTCAGAGTTTCCGTAACGGTGGTAATGATTTTCGCGATTTTTGTTTCCGCTTTTTTGGTTGTTGCCGTTTCGGGTTCGGAGACGGTTTCCGTTTCATAAACGGATGCTGTTTCTTCTTCCGTCGTTTCTTCGGCGTATGTTTCGGCTTGGGTTAATTCAAAACCTGTTTTGTCTTCAATGTTTTTTGAGTTTGCGGTTTCTTCATTGCTGACTCCGCAGCCGCCCAGCAATAAAAGAGCCGCCGTCAATAACAGTAATGTTTTTTTCCTCATTTTTTTTCCTTCGTATTTCGTATAGTTATTCTTCCCTCTCATAGGGGAAGGTGCTGAAAACCTCAATTTTGCGGTCGGTCATCCACATTCTCGCATCAACGCGCAGAACATAACCGCAGCCGCTGTCACATCTCCATTTGTTCGCCGCAAGCTCGGGTATGCCGTACGCCTCCAGAATTGCCATAATCACACCGCCGTGTGTGATAATTGCCGTGTTTTCGGTACCGGCGCGGAGAATCCCGTCAACAATCTTCTCGAACGCAAGGCAGACTCTCGCGGAGAATCTGTCTGAACTTTCGCCGAATTCGGGAACCGCATCGGGATCTCCCGCAAGCCAGCGGACAAAGGTGTCGTTATCCTTAAGCTCCTCCGCGGTTTTGCCCTCGAACTCGCCGAAATTACATTCGGATAATCCGTCTATTGTCAGCGCCTCTTTGGCAGGGTAGAGAATCTGCGCCGTCTGAAGGCATCTTTTAAGCGGGCTTGAAATAACGGCGTCTACCCAGGGGTAAACCGATTTTTCGCTTAATTCCTCCAATTCGGCTCTGCCCTCGTCGCTCAGGTCGACATCGGTGTGCCCGATATATTTGCCCTGCGCGTTCTCTTTAATCATGCCGTGGCGGATGAGATAAATGTTGTAAGCTTTCATATTTTCACCATAATCAATAAAATATTTTTCAATATTCGGTTATTTTAACTATATACAAATTGTATTATCGGGTTTATAATATTGTTCCGCTGTATATACAGTTCGTATATTTTCGCACGGAGGTTATCACTTTGGAAAAATCATTTTCGGTAACGCTCACCGAACTTCGCAAAGAAAAAAGACTCACTCAGAAGGAGGCTGCCGCCAAACTCGGAATATCGCAGGCTCTTCTTTCACATTATGAAAAAGGAATACGCGAATGCAGCAGGGAATTTCTGATTAAAGCCGCAGATTTCTACGGCGTTTCCTGCGACTACCTGCTCGGAAGAACCGCGGAACGAACGGGCGAGATAGGCATTGATGTCAACAAAGCCGTGCCGGGTGATTCCGAACTATCGACAGAAACACTTGAGCGTGCGGTTGCCGCCGTAAAGGATATGCTTGACAGAAGCAAGGATGAACGCCTTAACCTGCTTTTCGCGGTTGAATTATACAGGTTTATCCTGATGGGAATAAACGCGGGAGTTCTGCCGGAAAAGTGGGCCGCAAGCGGTCTTAATCCGCGGCTGTCGCAGTTTCTTGACATTTCGGGCTCGTTTATGCGTTCGCAGGCGGCGTCTCTGAAAATCAAGTCACCCGCTCTCAAAAAGAAGAGCGTGCCCGCTTGTGTTCACACTGTCGCACGAACGGCGGACGAGTGGCTCAGGGACTGCCTGGCGGAAATACTTCCCGAAGAAAAATAAAACAGAGCATATAAATTAAAAGCTGCCTTCTGTGCTTCGGCACCGGGGCAGCTTTTGCTTTTAAAGTTACACAAGAATAACAGTGGTGTAGTATTCGCCGTTGTATTTTACCACCCCTACGCCTATGCTTGTATGGTCGCCTGTGGTAGCGTCGGTTGAAGCGACAACGGATTTATAAATAAGCGAACCGCCCGCGGGAGTTTTGACATAATAGGAGACCCTTGTCGGTGTGGATGTTCCCACCGTTTTGGCTACGCTGTATGCTCTTGCGGTTGTGCTCAGGCCGCTGTCCTGCGCGAGGGGTTCCAGACCGTTTTCGGCGCGCTCGCGGTTTATTTCGCTTATAATCGTGTTGGCCGTTCCGGTCTCATTGGTGTAGTTGCCGGGAATTTTCATCTTGCTTGTTGCGGTAGCTTCAGTCCAGACATCTTTTGTTGTGGTTTCGGTTGTTGATTCCGTGGGAGGAACGGTGACAGTCTGGGTTACGGGCTTGCCTTTTTCATCAGTGACCTTTTCGCCCGATTCATCCGTTACGGGAACAACCTTTGTTTCGGGTTTTACGGTAGTCTCGATTTTGGTTATTGCCTCGCCGTTTTCGTCCGTAACATATTCGCCGAGTTCATCCGTTACGAAAACAATCATTGTTTCGTCTTCCTCGGTTTCCGTTTCCTCGGTGGATTCCTCGGTGGTAGAGGTGGTGGGGTAACGGACGCTCGCGTGCATTCCCGAGTCGGTGTAGTTTTCAATCATCGTGTAAAACTCGATTTCACCTTCATCGTTTATACGGCTGTATTCAACGATTGTGGTGCGGTCGGCTTCGCTTTCAGCCGGTCTCGAATTGCCGATATACATTCTGATGAATACAAAAACAACAAGGGCAAGCGCTATCGCGGCGACTGCCATGGTGGTAATATCTTTGCTCTCAATGCCGAATTTGTTTTTGCTCATCTTTTCACCGACCTTTCCCGAATCTCAAAATATCTCAATTTATTATATCACCGATATTATACAATGCAAGAGTAAATATTAATTATTAGAATTATTTTAATTTTTTTGCAACTTTTCCGGGCAATGAAACAAGGGCGAAATATCAATAAAAATTGTATTATAGAAAACACATAACGGTTTGTCAATATTTTTTCAAAAAATACTTGAAATATTTTTTTATATTAGTTATAATATGGTTTAATAGAGGGAATATCGCAAAAAAATGGAGATGTAGTAATCATATGAGTGCGGATTTACACTGTCACACTAAATTATCAAACAGTTCAATGGGAATAGATGACCTTCTCGTGCTTGCGGCAAAGCGGGGAGTGGACACATTGGCGATTACGGACAGAGACTGTCAGGCGGGCAATGTGCGCGCAAAGATTATCGGCGAACGCAAGGGCATAAATGTTCTGCCGGGCGTTGAGCTTTCGTGCACGGATGCCAAGAGAAACAAAACGGTTCTGATTCTCTGCTATTTAAGCGACAGCCCCGACAGGCTTGAAGGGCTTTGCAGAAGAAACATCATCGCGCGGAAAAAAGCGTCGCAGTTCATGATTCTTAAAATTGCGCAGAGATTTCCCATTACATCCGAACTTGTGGTAAAATGCGCCACGGGTTCAACCGCCGTATTCGAAGCACACATTATGCATTCGCTTATGGAATGCGGTCTTACCGACAGAATCTACGGTGACCTTTACAGGGAACTGTTTGACCCGGAAAGCCCGGATAATGTTATAGTTCAGCCCAAATACTCCTCGCCTGCGGAAGTTATCGAAGCTATCCACGAGGCGGGAGGCGTAGCGGTTCTCGCGAGACCGGGCGATGACATTGAACTTGTCGAAGAGCTTGCGAAAGCGGGGCTTGACGGAATTGAAGTATGGCATCCGTCTCACACGGAAGAGCAGGTTGAAGCGCTCAGAAAGACGGCGGCAAAACTTAAACTGCTCAGCATAGGCGGCAGCGATTTCAGAGGAATGTATTCGCAGAATTCGGTAAGTGTGGGCGATATTGTCACTCCTGAATCCGATCTTAAAGCGCTGATGAGTTACAAATCCAAAATGAAAAAGAAAGCAGCCGCGGCCGCAAAACAGGAAGAAGCCTCAAAATAAGAATAACGGAAAAAAGGCACGGAGTGTTACCGTGCCTTTATTTTTTATCCGAACCGTTTTTCAGTTCTTCAAGATATTCCTTATCTTTTTTGTCGAGCTGCGCGTTTTCAAGCAGGTCGGGACGCCTTTCATAAGTCCGTTTAAGACTCTGCTTTCTCTGCCACTCGGCGATTTTCGCGTGATGCCCTGAGATAAGAACATCCGGAACCTTTCTGCCGTGCCACTCGGGAGGTCTTGTGTATTGCGGATATTCGAGCAATGAGGAAAAATGGCTCTCGTAAGTGAAAGCGTCTTCATTTGCGAGCACGCCGGGAAGCATTCTCGAAACGGCGTCCGCCAGAATAAGAGCGGGCAGTTCTCCGCCGGTGATAACATAATCGCCTATCGATATTTCTTCATCGACTATCTCTTCGATTACTCTCTCGTCAATACCTTCATAGTGACCGCAGAGAATCGCAATGCTGTCAAGTTCCGATAATTCGGCAACCCTTTTCTGAGTGAGGGTTTTGCCCTGGGGAGTCATATAAATCAGATGCGGGCGTTTGCCGAGAGCTTTGCAGAGCGCGTCAAAACAGTCATAAACGGGCTGAGTCTGAATTATCATACCCGTTCCGCCTCCGTAAGGCGAGTCGTCAACGCGGTTATGCTTGTCGAGAGTGTAGTCGCGTATGTTTATGCAGTTTATCTCAACACAGCCGCTCTCTCTCGCTCTGCCGATGATGCTCTCATTCAAAAAAGAATTGCACATATCGGGGAAAAGAGTCAGGATATCAATTCTCATCGTCAAAAATCCCTTTCAGCGGCTTTATAAGGATAAGATTGTTTCCGACGTCTGTTTTTATCACCACATCGGGAATCGCGGGAATAAGATACTCTCTGCCGTTTTCCGAGGTGATATGCCACACGTCGTTGGCTCCGGTGGGACTGACGTCCGTGAGCGTGCCGTAAACTTTGCTTTCGTCATCCGCGTCGCGCACTTCGCAGCCGATAAGCTCGGCTATGAAATATCTGCCTTCGGGAAGAGAAGCGTCGGAGCGTTTCATATAGAGAATCTTTCCGCGCAGCTTCTGGGCTTCCTCAATGGAGTCAACGCCGTCAATCTTTACCAAAACAATGTTGCCGTGCGGTCTTGATTTTACCTTAACCGCACAGCATCCGTTGCTGTCAGAATATAATGTTTTAAAGCGGGTGAAAAAATCGGGGGAGTCACAGAACGGATTGACACGAAGTTCTCCCCTTATTCCGTGAGTACCCGTGATTTCACCGATTTCAAGATATTCTTTAATCAATCTCTACTGCAATCCTTGCTTTGTTGCGTGTTGCCGCAGCGCGCATAACAACGCGGATAGCCTTCGCTATTCTGCCCTGTTTGCCTATAACTCTGCCCATATCATCTTCGCTTACGTGAAGGTGATAAACAACAGTGCCGTCCTCTGCGGGCTCGTCAACTGTTACGCTGACGCCGTCGGGGTCGTCAACCAGACCTTTTGCGATGCTTACAAGTAATTTTTCCATCTTATGCCTCTGCCTTTGCGCCTAAACCGGCTTTTTTAAGAAGCTCTTTTACAGTGTCTGTGGGCTGCGCGCCGTTAGCGATCCACTGTGAAGCCTTTTCAAGGTCAACCTTGATTTCAGCGGGCTGTGAGATGGGATTGTAGGTGCCGATTTCCTCGATGAATCTGCCGTCACGGGGATATCTTGAATCCGCAACAACGATACGATAGTAGGGTTTTTTCTTTGCGCCCATACGACGAAGTCTGATTTTTACTGCCATTTTTTGTTCCTCCGATAAAATTATTTATTGATTTAAATATATATTATGTATCAACCGAAGTTGTATTACATTCCGAAAACGCTCGGGTCTATGCCGTTTGCCTTTGCCATTCTGCGGAGCTTTTTGTTTTTGCCCGCCGAATTCATCTGTTTGAACATCTTTTTCATCTGCTTGTATTGTGAAAGCAGACGGTTGACATCCTCAATCTGCTGGCCGCAGCCCGCCGCGATGCGCTTTTTGCGCGAGGCGTTGATGATGTCGGGGTTTTTGCGTTCTTTTGGAGTCATCGAAAGTATGATAGCCTGCATACGGTCAAACTGCGCTTCATCAACCTGAAGATCCTTGACCTTGTTGCCGAGACCCGGAATCATACCTAAAATATCCTGAAGGGAGCCCATCTTGCGTATCTGCCTGAACTGTTCAAGCAGGTCGTTTAAGTCGAACTTGTTTTTAGCGAGTTTTTCCTCAAGCTCGGCGGCCGCCTTGTCATCTATGGCCTGTTCCGCTCTTTCGATGAGAGAGAGAACATCGCCCATACCGAGAATACGGGATGCCATTCTGTCCGGATGGAAAACATCGAGGTCGCCTAACTTTTCGCCGGTGCCGACGAATTTTATCGGCTTGCCGGTAACCGCTCTCGCCGAGAGAGCCGCGCCGCCTCTGGTGTCGCCGTCCATCTTTGTAAGGATAAGACCGTCTATTCCGAGGGCCTCGTCAAACGAGGTCGCTACATTGACCGCGTCCTGACCGGTCATCGCGTCGACTACAAGCAGAATCTCGTGCGGCTTTACTTCCGCCTTGATGTTTTTGAGCTCGTTCATAAGCTCTTCGTCAACATGAAGACGACCCGCCGTGTCAAGAATAACGTAATCGTAGCCCTGGTCCTTCGCAAGCGAAACAGCCTGTTTGGCTATATTTACGGGGTTTTCATTGCCCTGTTCAAAAACGGGAACTCCCGCCTTTTCACCTACTATCTGCAACTGTTTGATTGCCGCGGGGCGGTAAACGTCGCAGGCTACGAGCAGGGGACGGTGGTTTTCGTTTTTTAACATTAAGGCAAGCTTTGCCGAATGTGTGGTTTTACCTGAGCCCTGAAGACCGCACATAAGAATTACCGTCGGCGGGTGAGCCGCGTAGGCAAGACGGGATTTTGTGCCGCCCATCAGGTTTATCAACTCTTCGTTGACGATTTTGATTACCATCTGTGAAGGCGTCAGGCTTTCCATAACCTTTTCGCCGATGGCTTTTTCGGTTACCGTGTTCGTGAAATCTTTGGCAACCTTGTAGTTAACGTCGGCTTCAAGAAGAGCCATACGCACTTCTCTCATTGCCGAGCGGACATCCGCTTCGTTGAGGCTTCCTTTGCTCCTGAGAGATTTGAAAGCGGATTCAAGTCTTTCCGAAAGACTCTCAAATGCCAAAAAAATCACCTCCGAAAAACGATTTGCCGGATAACAATATTACTCTTCGAGCATTGACATTGCCGCGACCTTTATTCTTACGGAGTAATCGTTGATTTCTCTTGAAAGACCGTGGCGCATATTGTATTCGGAAATCATATTGGAATATTCAATAATCTCGTTGATTGAAGAACGCAAATCTTCAAATCTTTTCGCGATGCCGAGCTTGGATTCCATATCGAAAAGCTGGGTTTCCGCACGCTTTATTGCATCGCGCACACCCTGACGGGTGATGCCTTCATTCTCGGCAATCTCAGAGAGTGAAAGATCGTCATTATAATAGTAATCAAGAAAACTGCGCTGCTTTTCGGTGAGCATATCGCCGTAGAAATCAAGCAGAACCGCAATGTCGAGATTCTTTGCCAACTCGTTCACTCCTTTTTTCAGAATAAGCGTAAAATAACCGCGGAAAAGCGGGTGATTTTTCGTGCGCTGTAAAGCGTTTAAACTTTACAAGCCCGTATTATACAAGAAAACGCCTGCCGTGTCAAGCACAAATTTTTACGAATTTCGGTGATTTTTAACCTCATTTTGTGGAAAACGCCGTGGAAAAGTGTATAACAATCTATCCGCTGTGTTTTTTGCGAAAAACACCCACAATATATGCCCCGAAAAAATTTGCAGAATGTGGAAAAAATTTTTTCCGCAGGGGGATTGCTTTCCGCGTTTTGTCCGTGGCAACCGGATGTAAAGCACAAATTATGTTTTACATTTATTATTCAAACTTGTTGATAAAAAAATACAATAGTGATAAAATATAATCGGAAGGTGCGAATTGTGCCGAAAAACTCCGCCGCGACGCAGTTGTGCCGAGGGCGGATTTCTGTTTAAGGAGGACTGACGGAAATGAAGATTATGTTTATCGGGGCAGACCACGAGGTTACGGGTTCCTGCACACTCATCGAGGCGTGCGGAAAAAGGATAATGATTGACTGCGGAATGGAACAGGGCGCCGATATTTTCGAAAACTGCTCTCTGCCCGTCGCTCCGGGCGAGATTGACGCCGTCTGCCTCACTCACGCGCACATTGACCACAGCGGCAAGCTGCCGAACCTTGTCTCCAACGGATTCGGAGGTCCTATTTATATGACCGCCGCCACGGCGAAGCTCGCGAGCATTATGCTGCGTGATTCCGCCCATATTCAGGAATCCGAGGCGCAGTGGCGCAACAAAAGAGCGAAACGCACGGGCGAGGAGGAGTATGTTCCACTCTACACGATAGACGACGTTGAAAAAACTCTTCCGCTTTTTGTGTCATACAGATATAACGAGGATGTTTCGATATGCGACGGCATTTCAATCCGCTTTACGGATGCGGGACATCTGCTCGGCTCGTCGAATATTCTTTTCACCATTACCGAAAACGGAATTACGAAAACCGTGCTTTTTTCGGGCGATCTGGGCAATGTCAACCGCCCGCTCATCAAAAATCCGCAGACTCCTCCGCACGCAGATTATGTTGTGTGCGAGTCAACCTACGGCGACAGGCTTCACGCGAAGGAGCCTGATTACGCGGGCGATCTTGCGGCGATTATCGATGAGACGCTCGGAAAGGGCGGGAATGTCGTTATTCCCGCTTTCGCCGTCGGACGCACGCAGGAGCTGCTGTATCTTATCAGGATAATCAAGGAAAGAGGACTGTCGCAGGTCGGGAATTTCCCTGTTTATGTCGATTCGCCGCTCGCGATTGAGGCGACACATATTTATTCTTCCGAGGTTTCCGAATTTTTCGATGACGAAACGGTGAACCTGCTGGCGCAGGGCATAAATCCCATATCTTTCCCGAATCTGAGAACAGCCGTGACGAGCACGGAATCCGCTGCTATAAACACGGATCCCGAGCCGAAGGTTATAATCTCCGCTTCGGGTATGTGTGAGGCGGGCAGAATACGCCACCACCTGAAGCACAACCTCTGGCGCGATGAGAGCACAGTGCTTTTCGCGGGCTACCAGAGTGAGGGAACCCTCGGCAGAAAACTGCTCGACGGAGCGGAAATCGTCAAGATATTCGGTGAGGAGATACTCGTCAAAGCACGCATTATTCGGATGAACGGTTTCAGCTCGCACGCCGACCGAAATATGCTTCTCGACTGGCTCAGGGAAGTTGACGCGGATTTCATATTCATAAATCACGGAGAAGATTCCGTGGCCGATTATTTCGCGAACACGGCGCATACCGAACTCGGAAAACCCGCGGTTGCGCCTTACAGCGGCGATGTTTACGACCTTGCGGAAGGAACCTGCATTGAGAAAGCGGCAATAAGACGCACCGAGAGCAAAAAGAACCTTGCGAACAAGAGGGCGAAGACGGTTTACGAGCGCCTTATCGCGGCAGGCTTCCGTCTTCAGAAGCTCATTGAATCCGTCAAGGGCATGTCGAATAAGGATATCGCGAAACTCACAAGCCAGATTAACAATCTGTGTGAAAAATGGGAAGACTGATGTATTGTTTTAAAACCAGATAAACAACATTAAAGAGGCGCTTTTTTATGAAAAGCGGCCTCTTGTTTTTTGTGGGACAAAAAGAGAACATCCGCAGTTGTATAGTTAAGCAAACAACAAACGGAGGTAAAGAATGGATATCTGCAGATTTGTTAATTCAACAGCCATAAGAGAATATCTTAAAGAAACCGGTTACAGTTTCAATACTCTCGAAGCGGCGTATCTCATATACTTTTTCAAGGGGCTCACGCTTAAAGAAAAGCACGACGCATGGAAGGAAGTTATTGAAACAATGCCGGATATGTCTCCCGCGAAGGAGCTGCCTTATTGCAGATGGGACTGCTTTAAAGACAGCATTCACGACTGCCTGAAACAACATATTGAAAACGAGGACAGGCTTGTCGAAGAGGTTTCGGCAATAAAGGAAGGGGCGTTCCTGTGCCGGTTTTATGGCAGCGAGGGCGAAGAATGGTCAGACAGATACCTTGCGACCGATATTGATGACGTTGAAGATAAAATTGCGATGGAAATATCGGAGGATGACGACGATGAAATCGAAATGATTGAAATAATATGTAAATCAAACAAAAACAATAAAGAGTATGCCGTTACAAAAAACAGGAACGGAGAAACAATCTCCGTTTATGCGGAAATGAAAAGATCCTCAATTGAGTGGCAGATAAGGGATATGTGGTTCGATATTCCGATTCCCTTCAAGAAAGGTGATATTTTATTTGATCCTGAGATGTTGAAAACAAGGGGTCCTTTTGTGCTGGTTGATACAGCGCCCGAATACTACAGGAGAGAAGGGTTGAAAGGCGTAGTTGACTATACGGATATGAGCGTATCCGGGTGTTTTCAGGATAAGAAAGGCAGGCTTTGCGGTGATAATATGGACGACTATCTTTCGCTGGAATACTATCCGGAAAAAGAACTGCGGGGATACAACAGAACGCTGGTTGCCGTGAGCAGGTTTTTGAAGGGTGAAATAGATGAGGTTCTTTTTGCAAATGCTTACGACAGCATACTTTTGCAGGAACAGGCAAAGGAGGCTCTGCCGAAAATGTATAGAGAGGAAACACTGGAACAGTTGAAAATCCTTGAAAAACAATGATAAAAAAAGTATGAAAAGGGAACATCAGCGGTTGTAAAGTTGAGCAAACAACAAACGGAGGTAAAGAATGGATATCTGCAGATTTGTAAGTTCAAAAGCCGTAAGGAAATACCTTGAAGAAACCGGTTACAGTTTCAATACTCTCGAAGCGGCGTATCTCATATATTTTTGCAAGGGGCTAACGCTTAAAGAAAAGCACAACGCATGGAAAGAAGTTATTGAAACAATGCCCGATATGTCTCCCGCGAAGGAGCTGCCTCATTGCAGCTGGTGCTGCTTTGAAGACAGTATTCACGACTGCTTGAAACAACATATGGAAAACGAGGACAGGCTTGTCGAAACTGTTTCTGCAATAAAAGAAGGGGCGTTTTTGGGGCTGTTTTATGACAGCGGCGGCGGGGAGTGGTCAAAATGCATTGCGACCGATATTGATGACATTGAAGATAAAATTGCGATGGAAATATCGAAGGATTACTATGGCGTAATCAAAAAAATTGAAGTAATATGCAAATCAAACAAACACAACAAAGAGTATATTGTTACGAAAAACAGGAACGGAGAAATTATGTCTGTTTCCACAGAGATGGACAGAGACACAATTGAGTGGCAGATTGAGGATATGTGGTTCGATATCCCGACTCCTTTCAAGAAAGGTGATATTTTAATTGACCCGGACAGACCGGAATCAAGCGGTTTTTGGGACGGTCCGTTTGTGCTGATTGAAACAGCGCCCGAATTCTACAAAAGAAAAGGACGGAAAGGCGGGTGTGATTTTTCTGATATGACCGCGTTCGGATATTTTCAGGATGAAAAAGGCAGACTTTACGATGAGGTTATGCACGATTATCTTTCGCTGGAGTATTATCCTGAAAAAGAACTGTGTGGATACAACAGAACGCTGGTTGCCCTGAGCAGACTTGTGAAGGGTGAAATAGATGAGGTTCTTTTCGCAAACGCTTACGACTGCATACTTTTGCAGGAACAGGCAAAGGAGGTTTTGCCGGAAATGTATACAGAAGAAACACTGAAACAGTTGAAAATCCTTGAAAAATAATAAAAAGGGATGTCCCGCGGGACATCCCTTTCTGTATCTGCAATACTGATTATTTGTCGCTCATTACTCTGCCGAAAATTTCGGTGTAGGCGTCTTCAACACCGCCCATATCGCGGCGGAAACGGTCCTTGTCAAGTTTTTCGTTTGTTTTAGCGTCCCAGAAACGGCAGGTGTCGGGAGAGATTTCATCCGCGAGAACGATTGTGCCGTCCGCTGTTTTGCCGAACTCGAGTTTGAAGTCAACAAGTTTAACGCCGAAGTTGAGGAAATATGCCTTGAGAACTTCGTTTACTTTGAAAGCCATATTTTTGATAAGTTCGATTTCTTCCTTTGTCGCGAGTTTAAGCGCGAGAGCGTGATAAGCGTTGAGAAGCGGATCGTGAAGGTCGTCGTTCTTGTAGGAAAACTCGATTGTGGGCTCGTCAAAAACAATGCCCTCTTCAACGCCGTAGCGCTGCGCGAAATGACCTGCGGAAATGTTGCGGATAATAACTTCAAGAGGAACGATGGAGACCTTTTTGACTATGGTGTCTCTCTCGTTGATTTCTTTTACGAAATGGGTGGGAACGCCTTCTTTTTCAAGAAGCTGCATAAGGAAATTGCTCATCTGATTGTTGATAACGCCCTTGCCGGAGATGGTTCCCTTTTTGAGACCGTCGTTCGCGGTAGCGTCATCCTTGTAGGAAACGATAACATAGTTTTCATCTTCCGTGGCGAAAACCTTTTTCGCTTTGCCTTCATACATCTGAGCCTGTTTTGTAAGTTCCATATTTTTACTCTCCTTAAAGAATTTATTTATCATTAAACTGTTACCGTGGCGTCAACGCCCAACAGTTCTTTGCGTTTTTCAAGCGCGGGTCTGACATAATTGCCGAGGTAGTCCTCGGTCTGCATTGTGGCGCATCCCGTGAACTTGCGCGGGTCGACAATTTCATCAAGCTCTTCTTTCGTGAGATTGAAACGGCTGTCATTGAGTATGCGTTCAAGCAGGTTGTTGTTCGAGCCGTTGAGTTTTATCTCTTTTGTAACTGCGACGGAGTGTTCTCTTATTGCCTCGTGAAGCTCCTGACGGTCGCCGCCCTTCTGAACGCAGTGCATAAGAATATTCTCGGTTGCCATATATGGAAGCTCTTCAAGAAGGTGTTTTTCCGCGACCTTCGGATAGATTGTGCCGCCCGTGACGATGTTGATATAGAGACTGAGTATTGCGTCAACCGCGAGGAACGCTTCGGGAATGGCGATTCTCTTATTCGCGGAGTCGTCGAGAGTTCTTTCAAACCACTGCGCGCTCGCCGTTATTGCGGGGTTGATTAAATCAGCCATAACATAGCGGGCGAGCGAGGCGATTCTCTCACTGCGCATGGGATTGCGTTTGTATGCCATCGCGGAGGAGCCTACCTGTTTTGATTCGAACGGCTCGTCAAACTCCTTGAGGTGCGAGAGCAGACGGGTGTCGTTTGAGAATTTTGCCGCGCTCTGCGCTATTCCGCACAAAACGGAAACAACATCAAAGTCATTTTTGCGTGTGTATGTCTGCCCCGATACCGGGAAGACAGCGTCAAAGCCCATTTTCTCCGCTATAAGCATTTCGAGTTTCTTGACCTTTTCGTAATCGCCGTCAAACAGGGCGAGGAAGCTTGCTCCAGTGCCCGTTGTGCCTTTGCAGCCGAGCAGCTTTAAGTTGCCGAGTCTGAATTCCACGCTTTCAAGGTCGAGCATTAAATCCTGAAGCCAGAGAGTCGCGCGTTTGCCTACCGTTGTGGGCTGAGCCGCCTGGAAATGCGTGAAGGCGAGGCAGGGTGTGTCTTTGTGCTTTTCCGCGAAATCGGCAACGACGCTTATGCAGTTGACAAGCTTTTTGCGGATGAGTTCGAGCGCCGCTCTCATCTGGATAATATCCGTATTGTCGCCGACATAGCAGGATGTCGCGCCGAGATGAATAATCGGCATGGCCTTCGGGCAAATGTCGCCGTATGCGTGAATGTGAGCCATAACATCGTGGCGCAGTTCGCTCTCATACTTTTTCGCCGCGTCGTAATCTATGTCGTAAATATGCGCTTTAAGTTCGGCAATCTGTTCGTCCGTGATGTCGAGACCGAGTTCCTTCTCGCTTTCCGCAAGTGCGATCCAGAGTTTGCGCCAAGTGGAAAACTTGGTGTCGTCGGAGAAAATCTTTTTCATCTCATCGCTTGAATAGCGAGAGCAAAGAGGGCTCTGATAAATGTCGTGTGCCATATTCCCGCTCCTTATTGAAATTGTAAAATTATTATATCATCCGAAGCCGAAAAAATAAAGAAGTTTTAATGTAAAATCTTTATATATAATTACGCCCGCGTTTGTTTATAATGCTGTATGCAAAAAGGAGCCCCGCGGGGCTCCTTTGAAAAAATGAATCTTATTTTTTGAAAACGGAGAAAATGAGATTGAAAAGCTGCTCGAAGAAAAGCTTGAATCTGTCAAAGAAAGAAAGATTCGGAACGACGCCGTCGTCGGGTTCCAGTTCCAAGGTAGCGGAGTTGAAATGAAGGAATCTCGGGTATTCGGGGAATGTGTCAACAGTTGCCTGACCGTCGTGGAACATAAGCGTATTTACAAAGTCGTAAATGGAGTCATACTGCTTCGTATGACCGACACTGCGGATGAACCAGGTCTGTTCAGGGAACAGGCAGGTCGAGGCGTCAACCTGACCGTTGGGAGAAACAAGTTCGTTGCTTTCGTCAAATATATGGAAAATATTGTATTCCGAGCAGGTCGCGCCGAAGGACGCCGATTCTGTGTCAAGCACGCCGTCCGTCATCGTCTCCCAGGTTGAGGAAAGAGGAATCGACGAATAGCCGTAACGGGCAATAACATAGAGATTGCAGCCGTCGTTTATTTCATTCAAAAGATCTTCGCGCTTTGAGCGGATGCTTTCGTTATAGTGGTCGATTTTTTCGATGATTCCCGAATAGTCTTTGCCTGTTTCGGCGAGAACATCATTGAAGATGAAGTCAAAACCTTCGTCGAAATCCTTGTCGGGAATCATTGACCAGATAGCGGGCCACAGGCCGAAAAGGGGAACAACTGTCTTCGCGTAAAGCTCGTCGGATGATTCGAGCATAAGCTTGTTCACGAAGTTTGAAATGAAGTCAACAAGACCGGCCTTCTGAAGCATCTCTATTACAACATCGATTATTTCGGAATACTGATTGCCCGAAAATGTGCCGAGCAGGTAAGCGACAAGGGATTCCGCGCCCATACCGCTCAGATCGGTATCGCCACCGATGAAGAGGTTGCCCTTTATGATTTCCGAGGCGAATCCCGCGCCGTAAACCGCGGTTGAGTTGTAGCAGACGCTTCGAATCGCATCGCAGCCGAACTGCTCAAAATAGCAGGTTGTAACAATACCGGCGTAGCTGTGGCAGTCAAGCACAACCTGATCGCAGCCGGAGTTTTCAATAATATAATTGATAAAATCATTGAGCTTTTTCGCGGCTTCAAACGGGTCGATTCTCCAGTCGAAAGTAAAGGTGTATTCGCCGTCTCTTTTGACTTCGTTCTTTTCGGGATAAATCATACAGGGACCGCTGCCGTTTGTTACTTCACCGCTTTCGTCAAGGAAGAGACCGTCAAACACCTTGTTCGCCTCTTCTGCAAAAACATCGGCGAATTTGTCCCAGTTGCGGTCGATGCTGAGCTTCGCGAGCGGACCGATAATATTCTTGACAAGTTCAAGAATTTTGTCTGTTGTGGGCGGCCAGAGCTGTTCGCTTGTGTCATCGTTTTCGACAGCGTAGATTTTCGCGTTCATAAATCCGCGCATATCGATAACGGGGCAGGTCGCCGTGTAGGATGCCGCGAAACCGCTGAGCACGGGAACAACCGCGAGAACGGCAGCCAGAACAACGGCGATTACGCTTTTTACGAGCCTTTTTTTCATTTTTAATCTCTCTTTTCCGAAAAGTTTTGAAAAAAATTCTTAAAAATTTATTAAGATGCTGATATTATATCACAACGGATGTCGGATTTCAAACAATTTTAATTCTATTTTAACAAATATTGAGCCTTTCAATATGTAGTGTGATGATTTTATTTCAACCCCTACATATTATATATTTTATACATTCTATATATATGCATTTCCGGACCGGGAAACACGAGGCGGCGTTTAAAAACCGTAAGCCTTGAAAAATAAGGTTTTTCGGTCTGCGGAAAAAAGTGAAAAAAATTTAAAAAAACACTTGCATTTTAAAAAGCCTTGTGTTACTATACATAAGCACGCGTGCGACCAAGGGTGCTCTGTGCCCTTTTTAACCCGGTCGCAAACCGCGTATATGATATGCGATGATGCGGGAGGTGGCCGTCCTCTGAGACGGGGAATTTCCGCGGAGTATGTCCGATTTAAAACCGGGCGAATTGTGCTGCCGGAGCAGTCTGCCGTTCCCGGGCAGAACTGTGCGGCATTGCACCGAATTGCAAAATCACTCCATCCCGGAAATATTTCAGATTTCCGGCTTTTAAAGCGGAAGGGTGGAAACACCCGGCTCGGTGTAGTGATTTTCAAAGCCCGCCAAATTTAAGGAGGCGTTCAAATGGCAGTCAAAGGGAAAATCAGAATCAGACTCAAGGGCTACGACCACAACCTTGTTGACAAGGCTGCGGAGACAATCGTAGAAACAGCGAAAAGAACAGGTGCTCAGGTATCAGGTCCCGTTCCTCTTCCCACAGAGAAAGAGATAGTCACCATTCTTCGCGCGGTCCACAAATACAAGGACTCCCGTGAGCAGTTCGAACAGCGCACACACAAAAGGCTTATCGACGTAATCAGACCCTCGGCCAAAACAGTTGAGGCAATGACAGGTCTTGAGCTTCCCGCAGGCGTTGAAGTCGAAATCAAACTTTGATTTCAGTCGTCGGCAGGTCAAGTTGGCACGACCAACCAATAACCTAAAGGAGGAAAGCATTAAATGCAGAAAGCAATCATCGGCAAAAAACTCGGGATGACCCAGATTTTCGATGACAAGGGTAACGCGATCCCCGTAACAGTTATCGAAGCAGGTCCCTGCAACGTCGTTATGAAGAAGACAGTTGAGAACGACGGTTACGAAGCGGTTCAGCTCGGCTTCGGTGACATCAAGGTTCAGCGCGTAACAAAGCCCCTTGCAGGTCACTTCAAAAAGGCTGACACAGCTCCCAAGAAAACACTCAGAGAATTCAAACTCGACGATATGTCGGCTCTGAATCTCGGTGACACCATCAAGGCGGACATCTTCGCCGCAGGCGAAAAAGTTGATGTCACAGGCACGAGCAAAGGTAAAGGAACAGCCGGCTCGATCAAAAGATGGGGTTTCGCAAGACTTAAGGAATCTCACGGCACAGGTCCCGTCGCAAGACACGCCGGTTCACTGGGCGCCTGCTCCGACCCTTCAAGAGTTTACAAGGGAAAGAAACTCGCAGGTCACCTCGGCAGTGAGAGAGTTACCATCCAGAACCTTGACGTTATCAAGGTAGATGCAGAGAATAATCTTCTCGCCATCAAGGGCGCCGTTCCCGGCCCCAAGGGCGGAATAGTTCTTATTCGCGATTCAGTTAAAAAAGCGTAAAGGAGGAGTAGAAAATGCCTAATGTATCAGTATTCGACATGACAGGTAAGAAGCTTGACAGCATCGAACTCGCAGACAGCATCTTCGGAATCACACCCAGCATTCCCGCCATGCACCTTTGCGTAGTCAGCTATCTCGCAAACAGACGCCAGGGCACACAATCTACCCTTACGCGTTCCGAAGTCAGCGGCGGCGGCAAAAAGCCCTGGAGACAGAAGGGCACCGGTCGCGCAAGACAGGGCTCAACAAGAGCTCCCCAGTGGTATCACGGCGGCATCGCACACGGTCCCAAGCCCCGCGACTATCAGAAGTCCGTTAACAAGAAAGTCAGAAGACTTGCAATGAAATCCGCTCTTTCGGCAAAGCTCGCAGACGACGAACTCATCGTTCTCAGCGAACTCAAACTTGACGAAATCAAAACAAAGGTTGTTGCGGATATGATAAGCGCTCTCAACATCGGCAAGAAAGTCCTTATCGTGCTTCCCGAAAAGAACGATGTTATTTACAGAAGCGCGCGCAACATCGCAGGCGTAAAGACCACTCTTGTTAACACTCTTAACGTTTATGATATCCTCAACTGCGACACAGTCGTAGTTCTCAAGGATGCTGTCAGCAAGATTGAGGAGGTTTACGCATGAGTAAATTAGCACAGGATATTATTCTCCGCCCCATCATTTCAGAGGCGAGCATGGACGGAATGGCAGACAAGAAATACAGCTTCGAAGTTGCCAAAGACGCCAACAAAATTGAAATCGCGAAAGCGGTTGAAACCCTTTTCGGCGTTAAAGTCAAAAAGGTAAACACCGTAAACTGCAAAGGCAAGCTCCGCAGATACGGTATGTATCAGGGATACACAGCGTCCTGGAAAAAGGCGATTGTTACCCTTACAGCAGATTCCAAGACAATCGAGTTCTTCGACGGTCTTATGTAATTAAACCGCTGCCATAAGGCAGAAGTAACGGCGGCAAGGTATGGAGAGCGACATGCTCCGCAAAGCTGCCGAACAGGAGGAAAAAATGTCAATAAGATTTTATAATCCGACCGGTAACGGCACCCGTAATATGTCCGTTACAGATTATTCCCTGCTTTCAAAGGTCGAGCCTGAGAGAAGCCTTCTGGCTCCTGTCAAAAAGAACTCCGGCCGCAACAGCTACGGAAGAATCACGGTTCGTCACCGCGGCGGCGGAAACCGCAGGAAGTATCGTATAATCGACTTCAAACGTTCAAAGTTCGATGTTCCCGCAACAGTAAAGACCATCGAATACGACCCCAACCGTTCAGCATTCATCTCACTTATTGAATACACAGACGGTGAAAAGAGTTACATCCTTTATCCCGACGGACTTAAAGTCGGCGATACAGTAATCGCAGGCACAACCGCGGATATCAAACCCGGCAATGCTCTTCCGCTTACAAACATCCCCGTAGGTACTGTTGTTCACAATGTTGAACTTACCCCCGGCAGAGGCGGACAGCTTGCAAGAGCGGCAGGCAACAGCGCACAGCTTATGGCCAAGGAAGGCATCTACGCCCGTCTTCGTCTGCCCTCAGGCGAACTCCGCAATGTTCCCGCAGGTTGCATGGCTACAAGCGGTGTAGTCGGAAACCTTGACCACGAAAACGTAAAGATCGGCAAAGCAGGCCGCAAACGCAACATGGGTTGGAGACCTACAGTCCGCGGTTCGGTTATGAACCCCAACGACCATCCCCACGGCGGCGGCGAAGGCAAGTCGCCCATCGGCCGTCCCGGCCCTGTTACCCCCTGGGGTAAGCCCGCTCTCGGCTATAAGACGAGAAAGCACAAGAAGGCTTCCGATAAGCTGATCGTAAAACGTCGTAACGACAAGTAATCGAGAAAGGAGAGAAGATAATGGGCAGAAGCGTTAAAAAAGGACCGTTCGTGCAGCCCAAGCTGCTCGAAAGAGTCGAAAAAATGAACGAAACCGGCGAGAAGATGGTTCTCAAAACCTGGAGCCGTTCCTCCACAATCTTCCCTGCTTTTGTCGGTCACACATTCGCTGTTCATGACGGACGCAAGCACGTTCCCGTATATGTAACAGAAGATATGGTCGGTCATAAGCTCGGTGAGTTTGCACCTACAAGAACTTTCAAAGGTCATGCAGGTTCAAAAACATCAAATTCCAAATAATTCGGCGAAAGGAGTGTATCTAAATGTCAGAAGCAGCAATCAATGAAGTTCCCGTTGCAACCGCAAAGGCTACTTATTTAAGAATTGCTCCCCGCAAGGTTCAGATTGTTCTGGATTTAATCCGCAATCAGCCCGCAGATAAGGCTATGGCAATACTCAAGTACACGCCCAAGGCCGCGTGCGAACCTTTACTTAAACTTTTAAAATCAGCAATGGCCAACGCAGAGAACAACCTCGATATGGACGTTGACAAACTCTATGTCGCAGAGTGCTATGTAGGCCAGGGTCCCACCCTCAAGCGTATAAGACCCAGAGCGCAGGGCAGGGCAAACCGCATAAACAAAAAGACATCACACATTACCCTTGTCCTCAAGGAAATGGAAGACTGAGAGAAGGAGGAGGTTAAACAATGGGACAGAAAATCAATCCTACCGGTTTAAGAATCGGCGTTGTTAAGAACTGGGAATCTCGTTGGTATGCAAATCCCAACAAGTTCGGCGATATTCTTATCGAAGATTATAATCGCCGCGAGTATCTTCTCAAGCTTCTCAACCGCGCAGGCGTTCCCAAGGTAGAAATCGAACGCGACGCAAAGCGTGTTTACATCACAATCCACTGTGCGAAACCCGGTATGGTTATCGGCAGAGGCGGCGACGAAATTGAAAAACTCAAGAAAGTCTGCTCCGACAAACTCGGCGGCAAAGAGGTTTCAATCAACATCGTTGAAATCAAGAGCCCCGACCTCAACGCACAGCTCGTAGCTGAGAACATCGCTTCCCAGCTTGAAAGAAGAATTTCTTACCGCCGCGCAGTAAAGCAGTCTATCGGCCGCACAATGCAGCTCGGCGCAAAGGGTATCAAGATTCAGCTCTCCGGCCGTGTAGGCGGCGCTGAAATCGCGAGAACCGAAACCAGCCACGAAGGCACCGTGCCTCTTCAGACAATCAGAGCCGACATCGACTACGGTTTCACAGAGGCTAAAACAACTTACGGCCGCATCGGCGTTAAGGTATGGCTTTACAGAGGCGAAATCCTTCACGAGAGCCGCAACAGTGAACGCAGAAACGACCGTCCTCGCAGATTCAACCGCGACAATCGCAACGGTAACCGTCCCAACAACCGTGACAACCGCAACGGCGGCGCAAACGGTCAGCGCGGCGGATACAACAACAGACCTCGCAGGGAAGGGGGAGACAAATAATGCTGATGCCCAAACGTGTTAAATACCGCAGAGTTCAGAGGGGCCGTCTTAAAGGCAAGGCTCATAAGGGCAATACCGTAACTTACGGTGATTTCGGTCTTATGGCTCTCGAACCCGCGTGGATTACCTCGAATCAGATTGAGGCAGCCCGTGTTGCCATGACAAGATATATCAAGCGTGGCGGCCAGGTCTGGATTAAAATCTTCCCCGACAAGCCCATTACCGAGAAACCGGCTGAAACCCGAATGGGTTCAGGTAAAGGTTCACCGGAATACTGGGTTGCAGTAGTTAAACCCGGCAGAGTTATGTTCGAAATCGCCGGCGTTGATGAGAGTCTTGCAGCGGAAGCTATGCGTCTTGCAGCCAATAAGCTTCCCATCAAATGCAAGTTCGTAAGAAAAGAAGAAACGGGTGGTGAGCAATAATGAAAGCCAGTGAAATCAGAAAACTTTCCGCTTCAGAGCTGGATGCTAAGCTTCTCGAATTAAAGGATGAGCTTTTCAAACTGCGCTTCCAGCAGACCGTAAACCAGCTCGATAACCCGATGAGAATAAGCGCCGTCAAAAAAGATATCGCTCGCATCAAGACAATCCAGAGAGATATCGAACTGCACGGTTCTAACTCGTAAGGAAAGGGAGGTTTATAACAAATGAGTGAAAGAAACCTCAGAAAGACCAGAGTAGGTCTTGTAACAAGCGACAAGATGGATAAGACAGTCGTTGTTTCCGTTAAGGACAAGGTCCGTCATCCTCTTTACAAAAAGATCGTTAACCGCACATACAAGCTTAAAGCACATGATGAAAACAACGAATGCGGAATCGGCGACCGCGTGCTTGTAATGGAAACCCGTCCTATCTCAAAGGATAAGAGATGGCGCGTAGTCGAAATCATTGAGAAAGCCAAATAATTTGGTGCACAAAGGAGGAAAACACTGTGATACAGCAACAGAGTTACCTCAAGGTTGCCGATAACACCGGTGCTAAGGAGATTATGTGTATCCGAGTACTCGGCGGTTCCGGCAGGAGGTATGCCAATATCGGCGACGTCATAGTTGCTTCTGTTAAAAAAGCAGCTCCCGGCGGCGTTGTTAAGAAGGGCGAAGTTGTAAAAGCGGTTGTAGTTCGCACCGCGAAAGGTCTTCGCCGCGAAGACGGCACATACATTCGTTTCGACGAAAATGCAGCCGTTATCATCAAGGAAGACAAGAACCCCAGAGGCACTCGTATCTTTGGGCCCGTAGCCAGAGAGCTCCGTGAGAAGGATTACCTTAAAATCCTCTCCCTCGCTCCCGAAGTGCTTTAATCAGGAGGTGCGAAGATGAGTAACAATAAGGTTCATGTTAAAACAGGCGATACAGTCGTAGTTATCAACGGCAAATATCGCGGCGCAAAAGGCAAAGTAATGCAGGTCAGCCCCAAAGAGGGTAAGGTCATTGTTGAAGGCATCAACATTGTCAAGAAACATGTCAAACCCAGACAGATGGGCGAAGCCGGCGGAATTATCGAAGCCGAAAGCGCACTCTACGCTGACAAAGTTCAGCTTATCTGCCCCAAATGCGGCAGACCCACAAGAGTAGGTCATAAAATCAACGCAGACGGAAAAAAAGTCCGCGTTTGCAAAAAGGCCGACTGCCTTGCGGAATTTTAATTGAAGGGAGAACATGACAATGGCAGCAAGATTAAAAGAAATGTATGTTAATGATGTTGCGCCCGCACTTATGAAGAAATTCGAATATAAGAGCGTCATGCAGATCCCCAAGCTTGACAAAGTAGTTATCAACGTAGGCTGCGGCGAAGCAAGAGACAACGCAAAAGTTCTCGACGCCATCGTAGCCGACCTCAAACAGATTACAGGTCAGCAGCCCGTTCTCTGCAAGGCAAAGAAATCCGTTGCTAACTTCAAGCTCCGTGAAGGTATGACAATCGGCGCAAAGGTCACCCTCAGAGGCGACAGAATGTATGAGTTTGTTGACAGATTCTTCAACCTCGCTCTCCCCAGAGTCCGCGACTTCAGAGGAATCAATCCCAACTCATTCGACGGCAGGGGCAATTATTCAGTCGGCGTTAAAGAACAGCTGATATTCCCCGAAATCGATTACGATAAGATTGACAAGGTAAGAGGTATGGACATCTGCTTTGTCACCACAGCAAAAACCGACGAAGAGGCCCGCGAGCTCCTCGCTCTTATGGGTGCTCCGTTTGCAAGATAAGGAGGGAAAACCGTGGCAAAGACATCAATGAAAGTTAAGCAGGCAAGACCCGCTAAATATTCAACAAGAGCTTACAACAGATGTAAAATCTGCGGCAGACCCCATGCTTATCTTCGTAAATACGGAGTATGCCGTATTTGTTTCAGAGAGCTGGCGCACGCAGGTCAGATTCCCGGCGTTAAGAAAGCAAGCTGGTAATGAGCAGTTGCAAAGGAGGTTAACAGTATGCAGATTACTGATTCCATCGCTGACATGCTGACAAGAATCCGCAACGCAAACGCGGCTAAGCATGATACGGTGAAAGTCCCCGCATCAAACATGAAGAAAGCAATTGCTCAGATTCTTGTTGATGAGGGCTATATAAAAGGTTACAAAGTTGAGGACGACGGCAAACAGGGTATGATAGAAATCACACTCAAATACGGTCCCAACAAATCACAGGTCATCACGGGACTCCGCAGAGTTTCCAAGCCCGGCCTGAGAATTTACACAAACTGTGAGGATATGCCCAGAGTTATGAAGGGCATCGGTATTGCAATCCTCTCCACATCAAAAGGCATTATGACCGACAAGGATGCTCGCAAAGCCAATGTTGGCGGCGAAGTTCTTGCGTTTATCTGGTAAGGAGGTGCTGTTGAATGTCACGTATAGGCAAAAAACCTGTTGAAATACCCGCAGGCGTGGATGTTACGATTGACGGCAGCACAATCACAGTAAAGGGCTCAAAAGGCACTCTTACAAGAACAATCCACCAGAAGATGACGGTCGAGAAGAAAGACAACGAAATCATCGTTTCCCGTCCCGACGACACCAATGAGAGCAAGGCTCTTCACGGCCTTACAAGGTCTCTTATTCACAATATGGTAGTCGGCGCAAACGAGAACTTCAAGAAAGAGCTTGAGATTAACGGTATCGGTTACCGTGCAGAGCTTCAGGGCAAAAACCTCAACCTCAAAGTCGGCTATTCGCACGATGTTACAATGACTCCTCCCGAAGGAATCACAATTGAAGTTCCCGCACCCAACAAAATCGTCATTTCAGGCGCCGACAAGCAGAAGGTTGGTCAGTTTGCAGCCAATGTTCGCGAAGTTCGTCCCCCCGAACCCTACAAGGGCAAAGGCATCAAGTATGTTGACGAGCACATCCGCCGCAAAGAAGGCAAAGCCGGCAAGGGCGGTAAATAAGAGATATTAAGGAGTGAAAAAATATGGTTAACAGACCGGACAGCAACAAGGCCAGAGCGACTCGTCATAAGAGAGTCCGCGCAAAGATATCCGGCACTGCCGAATGTCCCCGCCTTAATGTGTTCCGCTCCCTCCAGCATATCTACGCTCAGTTAATAGATGACGTAAACGGTGTAACACTTGTTTCGGCATCAACTGTTGAAAAAGATTTCGAGGATTACGGCGGAAACAAAACTGCAGCTCACAAAGTGGGCGAAACATTAGCAAAACGCGCCGCTGACAAGGGAATAACGGAAGTTGTTTTCGACAGAGGCGGTTACATTTATCACGGCCGTGTTCAGGAACTGGCCGAAGGCGCCCGTGAGGGCGGCCTCAAGTTCTAAGAAGGGGAGGAAATAATTATGGCTAAATTAGATGCATCAGCATATGAGCTTACCGAGCGCGTGGTAGCCATTAACCGTGTTTCCAAAACCGTCAAGGGCGGCCGTATTTCAAAGTTCTCGGCTCTCGTAGTCGTAGGCGACGGAAACGGAATTATCGGTTTCGGTCTCGGCAAATCGGGCGAAGTTCCCGATGCCATCCGCAAAGGTATTGAAGACGCCAAGAAGAACCTTATCCAGGTTGCTCTCAAAGGCACAACAATCCCCCACGAGGTTATCGGCAAATACGGCGCAGGCGTAGTTCTTCTTAAGCCCGCTGCCCCCGGTACCGGCGTTATCGCAGGCGGCCCCGTCCGTGCGGTTGTTGAAACAGTAGGCATCAAGGATATCCGTTCCAAGGCATTAAGATCAAACAATCCCTGCAACGTAGTCAGGGCAACAATACAGGGTCTCTCCGAGCTCCGTAATGTTGAGGAAGTTGCCGCTATCCGCGGTAAGTCCGCTAAAGAAATTTTAGGTTAAGGAGGGTGTTACGAATGATTCAGGTAAAGCTTGTCAAAAGCCTTATTGGAAGCACAAAACCTCAGATTGACACCGTCCATTCACTTGGCCTTTACAGAATCGGCGATGTTTCGGTTCAGCCCGACATCCCCGCAACGCAGGGCAAGGTGAGAAAGGTAGCACATCTCATCGAAGTCAGCGAAGCCAAGCAAGGAGGTGCAGACTAATGAAGTTGCACGATCTTTCACCCGCAGCAGGCTCAACCAAAGCACGCAAGCGTATCGGCCGCGGCCCCGCATCAGGTCAGGGCAAAACGGCAGGTAAAGGCCATAAGGGTCAGCTCGCCCGTGCAGGCAGAGGAATGCGCGCAGGTTTTGAAGGCGGCCAGATGCCCCTTCAGAGACGAGTCCCCAAAAGAGGATTCAACAACATTTTCCGCACTGAATACGCGGTTGTAAACATTTCTGCACTTGACGCTTTCAACGACGGCGACACCGTAACAGTTGAAGCTCTTGTGGAAAAAGGAATTGTTAAAAAGACATTGGACGGCGTTAAAATTTTAGGCAATGGCGAAATTTCGAAGAAGCTCACCGTTCAGGTAAATGCTTTTTCAGATTCCGCAAAGTCCAAAATTGAAGCTGCCGGAGGAAAGGCAGAGGTAATCTGAGCATGCTTAAAACATTTGTTAACGCATGGAAGGTTGCCGACCTGCGAAAGAAAATGATTTTCACCGCGATTATCGTTTTCATCTTCCGTGTTGGCTCGGCAATCCCCGTTCCGTTTACTGACATAGCAGAATCCGGTATCATCTCTGACACAAACGCAGGTACGTTCATGAACTACCTCAACATGATGACCGGTTCGGCTTTCAACTACGGCACGATTTTCGCAATGTCAATCACGCCGTACATCAACAGTTCAATTATTATGCAGCTGCTCGCAGTTGCAATCCCCGCCCTTGAAAGACTTCAGAACGAAGGCGCGGAAGGCCGCAAAAAGATAGCGTCGATCACAAGATATGTCACTATCGCGTTAGGTCTTCTTCAGAGCACTGCTTACTACTTCTATCTCAGAAGCGGCGGATATCTCACAAAAGCCCCCGACGGCGGCGCCTACACAGGTTTCTGGGCTTTCTTCCAGGCAATCGTCATTATCGCCTGCTTCACCGCAGGAACCGCAATCATCATGTGGCTCGGTGAACGCATCAACGAAAAAGGTATCGGCAACGGTATTTCAATCATACTTTTCGCAGGTATCGTTTCGCGTATGCCGACACTCGCGACTCAGCTTTTCGGGCCCACAAACGGCTACATCGCCAAGGGCGGCCCGTATTGGTTCCTTTCTCCGTTCGTGGCAATAGTCCTTATCCTTATGATTGCTTACATCGTATGGATGGACAATGCCGAGAGAAGAGTTCCCGTTCAGTATGCGAAGAGAGTTGTCGGCCGTAAGATGTATGGCGGCCAGAACACACATATTCCGATCAAGGTAAATATGTCCGGCGTTATGCCCATCATCTTCGCGTCATCCATTCTTTCATTGCCCCCGACGGTTGAAATGTTCATCTCGAACAAGACCAACGGCACAGGCTGGGAAAAATTCTTCGACCTGTTCAGCAATGACAACTGGTTCTATGCAATTATATATTTCATCCTTATAATTGCGTTCGCTTATTTCTACGCAACAATTCAGTATAACCCGATCGAAATGTCAAAGAACATCCGTGAAAACGGCGGTTCAATCCCCGGCATCCGTCCCGGCGATCCCACGGCGAACTACATTGCAAAGATCCTTTCGAGAATCACGCTCCTCGGCGCTCTTCTTTTAAGCGTTGTGGCTCTGTTCCCGATACTCTTTACAATCATCACCAACTGGGCTCTCGACAAATACTGGACTCCCGGCGCGACAATGAACATTTCACTCGGCGGCACATCAATCATAATCGTAGTCGGTGTTGCTCTTGAAACTTACAAGCAGTTAGAGAGCCAGATGATGATGCGCCACTACAAGGGCTTCCTTGATTAAGCCCGCGGAGGATAAGACATGGTAGTGCTCAAAACAAGCAGAGAACTGCGACTTATGAAAGAAGCAGGCGCAATAGCTGCGGGAGCATTAAAGGCAGCGGGTGACGCCGTAGAACCCGGCATCTCAACCTATGAACTTGACCGTATAGCACATAAGTTCATAAAGGATGCGGGTGCGTATCCCACATTTTTAGGTTACAACGGTTACCCTGCTGCGGCATGTATTTCCATAAACGACGTGGTAATCCACGGCATTCCGAGCAAGAAGCAGACAGTTAAGGCGGGCGACATTGTCAGTATTGACATCGGAGCCACGTTCAACGGTTATGTCGGCGACAATGCTGCCACTTTTGCGGCGGGCGAGATTTCACCTGAGGCAAAGCGGCTGAGCGACACCACCAGAGAGGCTCTTTACAAGGGCATCGAGGCTGCTGTCGCAGGCAACAGACTCGGCGACATCGGTTATGCTGTTCAGTCTTACTGCGAGGAAAGAGGTTACTCCGTAGTCCGCACTTTTACGGGTCACGGAGTAGGAACTCAGATGCATGAGGACCCCAGCGTACCGAATTTCGGAACCCCGGGAAGAGGTTTAAGACTGGTCCCCGGTATGACAATTGCAATCGAGCCTATGATTAATATGGGCACACACGAGGTAAAGCAGTTGTCGGACGGATGGACCATCAAAACAAAAGACGGCAAGCTGTCGGCCCATTTCGAACACACAATAGCCATTACGGCGGACGGTCCCGTAATTCTCACCAAGGTGTAAACTATGGAACCGGTTGAAAAAGGAACTCTTGTCCTCTCGCTTGCGGGGCGCGACAAAGGCAGACTCCTGGCGGCAGTCGGGAGCGACGACCGGAATCGTATACTCGTATGCGACGGCAAAGAGAGAAAAATCGAAAGGCCGAAAAGTAAAAACATACGCCATCTAAAAATGCTTGAAGCAAAGCTTGACGAAGACGCTCTCAAAAGCAACAGGGCGCTCAGGAAGGCTCTTGCGAAAGCAGAAGTCGAAAACTCAGGAGGTAATTAAATGTCCAAACAGGATATGATCGAAATTGAAGGTACGGTAGTTGAATCCCTTCCCAACGCGACCTTCCAGGTTGAGTTGGAGAACGGACACAGAATATTGGCTCACATCTCCGGCAAACTGAGAATGAACTACATTAAAATTCTCCCCGGTGATAAAGTAACGGTCGAAATGTCGCCATACGACCTTACCAAGGGCCGCATAACATGGCGTTCCAAGTAATAAGGAGGTATTCTATTATGAAAGTCAGACCTTCTGTCAAGAAAATGTGCGAAAAATGCAAGATAATCAAACGCAAGGGAAGAGTAATGGTAATCTGTGAAAATCCCAAGCACAAGCAGCGTCAGGGTTAATCCGACGCAAACCATTTATTGGAGGTGCAACTGACAAATGGCGCGTATATCAGGCGTTGACCTGCCCAGAGATAAAAGAATAGAAATCGCTCTTACTTATATCTACGGCATAGGTCGCAAAACCGCTACAGACATTATTACGGCAACCGGCGTAAATCCCGACACAAGAGTCAAGGATTTAACCGAGGACGATATTTCCAAAATCCGTGAATATATCGACCATAATGTCAAAGTCGAAGGTGACCTTCGCAGAGAAACTGCGTTCGACATCAAGAGACTTATTGAAATCGGATGCTACCGCGGTGTCCGTCACCGCAAAGGTCTCCCCGTAAGAGGCCAGCGTTCAAAGACCAACGCAAGAACACGCAAGGGTCCCAAGAAGACCATTGCCAATAAGAAGAAGTAATAGAGGAGGATATTATGGCTAAAGTAGCAAAAAAGGCTGCCGGTTCCCGCAAGCGCCGCGAGCGTAAGATGGTTGAACGCGGTTCAGCTCATATCCAGTCCACCTTTAACAACACAATCGTTACAATAACCGATACTCAGGGCAATGCGGTTTCATGGGCAAGCGCAGGCGAAATGGGCTTCAGAGGCTCAAAGAAGTCAACTCCCTTTGCAGCGCAGACCGCAGCGGAAGTTGCAGCAAAAGCAGCTATCGAGCACGGCATGAAGACTGTAGAAGTTTTCGTAAAAGGCCCCGGCCAGGGTCGTGAAGCAGCTATCAGAGCGCTTCAGACAGCAGGACTTGATGTAACTCTTATCAAAGACGTTACTCCCATTCCTCACAACGGCTGCCGCCCGCCCAAGAGAAGACGCGTGTAACCGGAAATTATTGGAGGTGTAACACAAAATGGCAAGATATACCGGACCGGTATGTAAACTTTGTCGCCGTGAAGGCAAAAAGCTCTTCCTTAAGGGTGAGCGTTGCTACACAGGCAAGTGCGCATTAGAGCGCAGAGCATATGCTCCCGGCCACAACGGCCAGAGCCGCAGAAAGTCCTCTGAATACGGTCTGCAGCTTCGTGCGAAGCAGCAGTGCAGACGTTACTATGGTATTCAGGAAGGCCAGTTCCATAAGTATTTTATCGAGGCTGAGCGCAAGCAGGGCATCACCGGTGAAAACCTTCTCCGCATCTGCGAAAGCCGCCTTGACAATGTAGTTTATCTTCTCGGTTGGGCAAGCTCCCGCGCGGAAGCAAGACAGCTTGTTACCCACAACCATTTCAAGGTAAACGGCAAGAACGTCAACATTCCTTCTTATCTCCTCAAGGCAGGCGATGAAATCGCCCTTAAAGATAAGAGCAAGCAGAGCGAAAAGTTCAAGGCAGTTATTGAAGCTAACGCTTCCCGCCCTGTTCCCCAGTGGCTTGACCTCAATGCTGACGCACTTACAGCAAAAGTAGTCGCTCTTCCCACCCGTGAGCAGATCGCTGTTCCCGTTGAAGAGCATCTTATCGTCGAGTTCTATTCAAAATAATAGCCATATTGCTTGTATTTCTGAATTACTCGTTTTCAACAGGCGAAAGCCTGCAAATAACCAAGGAGGGTTTTTAAATGATTGGTATCGAAAAGCCCAGAATAGATACTGCCGAACTTTCAGCTGACGGTTCATACGGCAAGTTTGTTGTAGAGCCTCTTGAGAGAGAATACGGAACCACATTAGGCAACTGCCTTCGCAGAGTTCTTCTTTCCTCACTTCCCGGCTATGCAATCACATCTGTCAAGATTGACGGCGTTCAGCATGAATTTTCAACAATCCCCGGCGTCAAAGAAGATGTCACTGAGATAGTTCTCAACCTCAAGAGCGTAATCCTCAAGATTCACTCTGATATGCCCAAGACTCTTTATATCAACGCCAACGGCGAAGGCGAAATCACAGCCGGCAGCATCCAGACTGATTCGGAAGTGGAGATTCTTAACCCCGATCTTCACATTGCAAGTCTCAATTCCGACGCCCATGTCAATATGGAACTTACCTGCGACACAGGCAGAGGTTATGTTTCGGCTGAAAGAAACAAGCAGATTCTGCAGCCTGCAATCGGTGTTATTGCAATAGACT
The DNA here is from genome assembly GCA_902787025.1 of Oscillospiraceae bacterium. GTDB lineage: Bacteria > Bacillota > Clostridia > Oscillospirales > Acutalibacteraceae > CAG-177. Next base: position 38,478 of record CADAER010000001.1, read on the forward strand.
CAATCTATACACCTGTTTATAAGGTGAATTACACAGTCGAGAACACACGCGTAGGTCAGATTACCGACTATGATAAGCTGACACTCGAAGTGTGGACAAACGGAACAATTTCAGCAGTCAATTCCGTTGCTCTCGCAGCCAAGATCCTCAACGAGCACCTCAGCCTCTTCGGTGACCTTTCGGGCGAAGCCTACGGCACCGATGTTATGGTGGTCAAAGATGACAGCGGCAAAGAAAAAGCGCTGGAGATGACTATTGAGGAGCTTGACCTTTCTGTTCGCTCATTCAACTGTTTGAAGAGAGCACAGATAAACACTGTGGAAGATTTGACAAACAAAACCGAGGAAGATATGATGAAAGTCCGCAACCTCGGCAGAAAATCTCTTGACGAAGTGGTAGCAAAACTCCAGTCACTTGGATTTTCACTTCGTAAAGAAGACGAATAAGACCCGTAATACGGTAAAGGAGTGTGAATTAAATGCCCGGTAGTAGAAAACTCGGCCGTGCAACCGACCATCGTATATCAATGCTCAGAGGTCTTGTTACTTATCTCCTTGAGAACGGCAAGATCGAGACAACCGTTACAAGGGCCAAAGAGGTTCGTTCAATGGCGGAAAAGATGATAACCATCGCCAAAGATGATTCTCTTCAAGCAAAACGTCAGGTTATGGCATATGTCACAAAAGAGGATGTAGTTAAAAAACTCTTTGACGAAATCGCCCCCAAATATAAGGAAGTAAATGGCGGTTACTGCCGTATCGTTAAGACAGGCCCTCGCAGAGGCGACGCAGCTGAGATGTGTATCATCGAGCTTGTAGATCCCAAAGCGAAATAATTGCAAAACATAATCCCCGCACCTCATGGTGCGGGGATTTTTGCGTCTTATTATAATGTTTATTTTACGGGTTGATTGGGTAGCTGAAGCAGGTTTGAAACCTCGTCAAATGAAAAATCGTAACATTCCTTAACGCCCGAAAAACCTGAGACCGAGCTGTTGGTGAAATAGATTGTAAAGCCGTCGGCTGTGAAAACAAAGGATGTCAGGTCAAAAGACGAGCGGATGGTCGAAAGCTCGGGAACGGAAGCGCCTGACTCGGATATCTTTGTCATAATCGCTTTGGCAAGCTGAGTCTGGAGATAATCGGAGCTGACCTTGCCGAACTGGGAAAGGCTGCATTGCTTGAAGTCAACCAGCGAAAATGTAACCGGTGTATAGTTTGAGGTTACATTGCCCGAAGTCGCCTCTCTCTGAATTTCAACAAGAACGCTTACATATCGATGAGACGCGTAAGGCACGGTGTAGCCGCCGGTTTCCTTCCACGGCTTGCCTTTTTCGAAAAGCTTGTTTGCGATTACCGTTTTGGCGTTCGACTGCGATTCGGATTCAATGGAGTCCATTATTCTGTTGAAGGCGGAATAACGCTGGTCTTTTGATTCGTCAAGCTCAGGCAGAATATAATCCACTTTGAAAGCGACCTTGCCTTCGGAATCCTTGTATTTTTCCTCAACATGCCGGTCGGATAAGTATTTATCCGCGAGTTTCTCAGTCTGCTTTTCGGTTTTATCCTTGCAGCCCGCGAAAGCGAAAGGCACGGCGATAATCAGAATAACGCAAAGCAGAGTTTTAAGTATCCGAAATTTGTTCTTCATAACTTCTCCTTTCGTTCAGCGGCTGATTGTTGTCAGTTTTGTTCCGCGGCGGAATCCCGCATTGAAGTGCAGCTTCTGTTTCTTTTCGGTGTCTTCACCGAATTTTGTTACGGGCTCATCCCCGAAAAGCGCTTTTATTGCATTTGCAAGAGCCTCATTTTCGACAGCATCCGCATTTATCGCGGCGTATTTTTTAAGCAGTTCTTCATATGAGTCGGCGCTTATATCAATGTCGGAAGGCGAGAGTGTGAAAAGCGAGGGGCTTTCCGATTTGAACGCTTCAAACGCAACATTTTCACCGTTCTGATAAGCGGGTCTGAGAGCGTCAAGACGGGGAGCGGGTTCAGAAAAAATCAGAGTGTTGCCGGGTGTGATGATACCCTTTTCGCTGTCCGCCTTTCTGATTGCTTTTGTTGCGGATGAATAGTATTTTTCGGTGCCGCAATCGGATTCCTTCGCGGTCAGGTCAAAAAGAACAACAGCGCTGTCGTCTTTGTAATGACTTGCGATAAGCCCCCATATTTTAAGCATTGCCTTTGCGGGCTTTTCCCTTTTGCCGAATGTGCGTGCGTCCGTCAGATTGAGGATAACATAAAGCCCGTTTTTACAGCATTTTTCAACAATCTCATCGAGCGCCGTGAAGTCGGGTGTTTTACCGATTTTACCGTTGGGATAAATAAGAGTATATGAAAAACCGATGCTTATACAGTTGAATCCGAGCCCGGCGATATAAGCGATGTCTTTATCGGTTAGCATGGCTTTTTCATATTCGCGGGCAAGCTGAGCCATACCGTAAGGACCGAATCTTGAACAGAGTTTTTCTCTCAACTCAACACTCAGTGTAAAATTCCCGACAGAAAGAATACGCAGCCTGACGCTTTCACCGTCCGCTGTCCGCAAGCCGTTGCCGTCGCATGTTATTTTTTCCGGTCTCGGAGAGGGCTCTTTTTCGCCGCGTGATTTAATCATATTGATTGCCGCGGGAACAGCCGCCGTAACAGCGCCTGCCGCAATGCCTGCCGCCGCTGTTATTTTATCGGTTTTTTTCATAATATGCACATCCTTATTTTTCAATAGCGCTGATAAAACTTATATTATCACCCGTTACGGAGCACCTGATGCCGTCAACCGAATTGTGCGTGACAAAACAGCTTGTGGCCGTGAACATAGGGTAGAAAATCGCGTGCTTGATAAGATAACTGTCTGCGGAGAAGCTTCCGTTGAGAACATCCTGCTGGCTTTCAACATTGAGAGCGTCGCTTATCATTCTTTCATAATCATCATCTTCAAAATTGAAAATGTTTGTGCTTCTTCCGGGAATGAAATCGGCAAGGTAGCCGGCGGATGAAATGTTTTGCGAATGAACGGGAGCGAACGCGAACTGGTATTCGCCGTTTTCAAGCAGTTTTTCAATGTTGTTTTCCGTGTCGGTTATTAAATTCACACTGAGATTTACATCGAAAATCTGCTGCCATACCTGAATCTGCGAGCGGATTGCCGCGGAGTATTTTTCTTCACAGAGTAGAGAAACATTGACGGATTTTACTCCGAGAACTTCCAGCCCGGCGTCCCAGTATTCGTGTGCTCTTTCCTCATCGTAAGTGACGGTCGGCATCTGTTTTGAAACCTGGTCGTAATAGTTGAGTTCGCCCGCCTTGCAGCAGAGAGGCACGCTCGTTCTCGTGAAGGAGCAGCCTTCGGGAGGCTCAAAAAGATCTTTCCTGATACAGAACGAAAGAGCCAGGCGGAGGTATTCATTTGAGAAAAATGTGTCGGCGCAGTTGAAGCAGAAACCGTAAACCGTATCTTCAATGCTGCGGACATTTACGGAATCCGTCGGCACGCTGTCAACATCGGTGAAAACAGCCGCGCTGTATGTGCCTATTGAAACATTGCGGGCGATTTTCGAAGCGTCGTTGTTGAAATAGAAAGTAACGGAGGAGGGCATAACCTTGTTTTCCCCGTTATAGCCGTGATTCTTTCTGACGGTGAGGCTCGATGACGAATCCCAGGCGGAAACATAGAACGGACCGTTGCAGAGAAGATACTGTGTGTTCAGACCGTATCTGCCGCCGCAGAGGTTGAAAAACTCCTCGTTGCAGGGCATAAAGGCTGTATCCGCGAGCCTGTCGAGAAAGTCAAGACATTTATGTTCAAGCTCAATAACCAGCGTATAGTCGTCGGGAGTGCTAACTCCGAGGGACGATACCGAGAGCTTGCCTTCGTTTACCTGCCGCGCGTTTTTTATAATCAGGAATTTTGAAAAATCGGGGCAGTTTGTCTCCGCCTTTACGGCTCTGTTGAAAGCGAAAGCGAAATCGTAGGCGGTTACTTTGGTGTCAAAATCCTCCCAGTCATCGCCGATGGTGGAGGTGTTTATTCTACGGACCACGCTCCATTCGCTGTCATCACGCAGATGAAATGTGTAGGTAAGACCGTCGGGAGAAACCTCCCATTTTTCGGCAACGCCGGGAATTACCTCGCCGTTTTCATCAAGTCTGACAAGCCCCTCGAAACAGTTGTTTATTATTATTCCGGCATCCTCGCCCTGCGTGTATTGCGGATCAAGAGTGGAGGGTGAAAATGAGAGCGCATATGAAAACGCGCCGCCGCTGCCGTCACCGCAGGAAGCGAGAGACAGCAACAAAATCAATATTAAAACCACGCTTATTAATCTTTTCATTTCAAGAGTTTTCTTCCATCCATTTTGCAAGCTGGTCGGCGAGCGGATTGCTTGCCGGCTTTTTGTTATCCTTTGAACTCATATATTTAGCGATGTCGCGTTTGCCCGCGCCGCTCTCCTGCTTTCTCTTTTCAAAATCGGAGAGCTTTTCACGGAATCCGCACACGCAGTAAAACGCTCTTTTATCGCCTTCACCGCGCATTTCAAGCTTCTTGTGACATTCGGGGCAGCGGGCATTGGTGATGACGCTAAGGCTCTTGCGGTAACCGCATTCCCTGTCCTGACAGATAAGCATTCTGCCCTTTTTGCCGTTAACTTCAAGCATAAACTTGCCGCATTCGGGACATTTTTCACGGGTCATATTATCGTGACGGTAGGTCGATGTGTCGGCTATGACGCTTGACACAAGGGAAGACGCGTATTTACGCATTTCCGCGATGAACTGCCTGTCGTTCGCCTTGCCCGCGGCTATGAGCGAGAGCCTTTGCTCCCATTTGGCCGTAAGCTCGGCGGATTTGAGGTCGGCGGGCACAATATTTACAAGCTGCCTGCCCTTTGATGTGGGTATAATCTCCTTGCCCCTGCGCTCAACGCAGAAGGAGTCAAACAGTTTTTCGATTATATCCGCCCTCGTCGCGGGAGTGCCCAAGCCTCCGCTTGTTTTGAGAACATCCCTGAGTTCGCCGCTGTCAACCTGACCTGTCGGATTTTCCATAGCGGTCAGAAGAGTGGCTTCCGTATATCTCGCGGGCGGTTTTGTCTGTTTTGTCTGAACCCTGCAGTCTTTCGCGAAAGCGGGCGCGCCCTGATTTATCTGAGGCAGAGCGCCTTCGTATTCGTCGTCATCCTCGTCATCGTCGGCACTGCGGCTGTAAACCGCTTTCCAGCCGGGAGAGCGGACAATCTGCCCTTTCGCGTAAAAATTATGTTTGCCGAACGTCGCCTTTACCTGCACCTCGTCATACTCGTAAGCGGGACTCAATACGGCGAAAAAACGCCGCACGACAAGGTCGTATATGTTGCGCTCGTCCCTCGTCAGTCTGTTTAAATCAACATACTGCTCGGTGGGAATAATCGCGTGGTGGTCTGTTACCTTCGCGTCGTTGACAATATATTTCGTTTCGATGTTACGGCTTCTCAATATCGCGTTCGCCGAGTCTTTGTAAGGTCCGATTGCAATCGCTTTTAGCCTTTCGGGAAGCGTCGGCACAACATCCTTTGTGATATATCTTGAATCCGTTCTAGGATAAGTCAGCAGTTTGTGCGTTTCATAAAGACTCTGCATAAGCGAGAGCGTCTGCTTCGCGGAGTAGGAGTATTTTTTATTCGCGTCTCTCTGCAATTCCGTCAGGTCATAAGCCGCGGGCGGCGCCTTGTGCTTGAACACCTTTTTAACCTCGGTGAATGTGCCTCTCGCGCCCTTGACTTCATCCGCGATTTTCTGCGCGGCGGCAGCGTCTCCGATGAACGCCTGACCTTTTGAATCTTTGAAAAGCGCGCTGAATTCATTGAAATACACGCGCACATTGTAATAATCCTTCGGGCGGAATTTCAGAATCTCGTCCTCGCGTTTTACTATCATCGCGAGAGTGGGAGTCTGCACTCTGCCCGCCGAAAGCTGAGCGTTGTGCTTGCAGGTAAGCGCGCGGCTTATGTTTAAACCTACAAGCCAGTCCGCTTCGGCTCTGCATTGAGCGGAACGGTAGAGGCTGTCATACTGCGAGGAGGGTCTGAGATTTGCGAAGCCCTCTTTTATTGCCTTATCTGTCTGTGATGAAATCCACAGCCTTTTCATCGGCTTTCTGAAATGCGCTTTCTGAATTATCCAACGCGCCACAAGTTCGCCCTCGCGGCCCGCGTCGGTCGCGATTACAAGCTCGTTGAACTCATTTGAGTTAAGCAGTGCGCTTACCGCCTTGAACTGTTTTGAAGTCTGCGGAATAACCACAAGCTTCATTTTTTCGGGCAGCATCGGCAGGTCTTCCATACGCCAGGTTTTGTATTTATTGTCATAAGCCTCGGGGTCGGCAAGGGTGACAAGATGCCCGAGCGCCCAGGTGATAACATATCTGTCGCCTATTAGGCAGCCGTTCCCGCTTTTTTTGCAGCCGAGCACACGGGCTATATCTTTTGCCACAGAGGGCTTTTCAGTCAGAACAAGGGTTTTGCTCATTTTATATCTCCGAAAATGAATATTATTAAATTACTATACCAAATATAATGTATTTTAATATTCTAAAACAGAAATATGAATTGAGAATTAACATATAATAAATCTGCCTGTAAAAAAAGATGCCGGCATTTTGTGCATTTCCTACAAAACAGATTTCTCATATATAAATATACTGTAAATATACTCAATTTATTATTGTAAAGAATTAATAACTGTGATAGAATTTTAATAATTATTGTTATATTGGGAGAGGAGGCGCATAAAACGGAACTTTACATTATTATCGCTCTCTCGGTAATCATATTGATTCTTCTGATTGTTCTGCTGATAAAGAAACCCGCTGCCGGCGGCGACCTTTCGGAAAAACTCGCGGTCACGGATGAAAAGATAAAAGCGCTGACCGAAAATGTCGATGCCGAATTTGAACGGTCAAGACGTGAAACACTGGCGCTGCAACAGGCTCAGAGAAGTGAGACGGCGCAGAGTCTGCGGGCGATGAACGACAAACTCGAGCAGATGAATATCCGCAACACCGATTATCAGAACAAACTGATTATATCAGTCGGCGAGAACCTTGAAAAAATCAGCAGAAGCAACTCCGAAGCGGCTGAAAAGATGAGACAAAGCAACGAACAGAAGCTTGAACAGATGAGGCAGACCGTTGACGAAAAACTGACCTCAACTCTTTCGGCAAGGCTGGATTCTTCGTTCAAAGCCGTCTCGGACAGGCTGGAAAACGTCAACAAATCAATCGGCGAAATGAAGGAACTTTCCGGCTCGATTACCTCAAATGTCACCTCGCTCAACAGAGTCCTTACCAATGTCAAAGCGAGAGGCACCTGGGCGGAGGTTCAGCTGGGCGCGATACTCGACCAGACAATACCCGGCATGTATGAAACAAATTTCGCCGCCGTTGAGGGTTCGGCGGACCGTGTTGAGTTCGCCGTCAAGATTCCGTCATCCGACGGCTCGGTCGCCTATCTGCCCGTTGATTCAAAATTCCCGATGGAAGATTACATAAGAGTCTGCAACGCCGCGGACGCCGCGGATTCAACCGCTCTTGAAGCGGCGAGGAAGGCACTTGAAAGCAGAGTGCTTTCGGAAGCGAAAAAGGTCGCGAAATATATAAATGTTCCGCGCACCACGCCTTACGCCATTCTTTACCTCGCGACGGACGCACTGTTTGCCGAGATAGTCGCAAGCGGACGGGCGGTTATTGAAAGAATACAGACGGAATGTAATGTTATGGTCGCGGGTCCCACAACAATCACCGCGCTGTTAAACTCCCTTTCGATGGGATTCCGCGCTGTGGCGATAAACGAAAAAGCGAACGAAGTGCGGGAACAGCTTGTTGTGGCGCGGGATCAATACAGCAGATTCGGCGATATTCTCGCGAAAGCGCGTAAGAAGATAGACGAAGCGGGGCAGACCCTCGACGAGGCACAGCACCGCAATGATATAATCCGCAAAAAACTCAAATCGGTGGAGAGCGCCGATTCATCAGACAGTGAAAAAGAAAACATTAATAATATATTGGAGGATGTTCAATGAAAGACCCCAAAGAATTACTTGCTCAGATGACTCTTGAAGAAAAAGCCGCTATGTGCGACGGCAAAGATTTCTGGCATCTCAAGGGTATTGAAAGGCTCGGTATTCCCGAAATTATGGTCTGCGACGGCCCTCACGGTCTTCGTAAAAAGGATTATGAGAGAAAAGGCTCAAGCTTAAGCGCGAGCGTGCCTTCCATCTGCTTCCCCACCGCTGTTACGACAGCCTGCTCGTGGGATCCCGACCTGCTTGAAAAAATGGGTAAAGCGCTCGGCGGCAAATGCCTTGAAGAAAAAGTCGGTGTGCTTCTCGGCCCCGGCGTCAATATGAAGCGTTCGCCTCTTTGCGGCAGAAACTTTGAATATTTCTCCGAAGACCCCGTCCTTGCGGGTGAACTTGCCGCGTCGTTTATTAACGGCGTTCAGTCAAGGGGAGTAGGCACATCACTGAAACACTTTTGCGCAAACGACCAGGAAACCCGCCGTATGAACGGCGACAGTGTTGTGGATGAACGCGCTCTCCGCGAGGTTTATCTGCCCGCTTTTGAGATAGCTGTCAAGAAATCACAGCCCTGGACAGTTATGAACTCATACAATAAAATAAACGGCACGTTCGGCTCCGAAAACGCGCACACACAGACTGAAATTCTGCGCGATGACTGGGGCTTTGAGGGCGCGATAGTCACGGACTGGGGCGCCTGCAACGAGAGAGACGACGGTCTTGCCGCAGGCTGCGATATCGAAATGCCCTGCTCAAGCGGCGGCGGTATGCGTAAGATTTTGGCGGCGATAGAATCCGGCAAAATCAGCGAGGACGTTCTCAACGAAAGAGTTCTCAAAATACTCGAACTCATCAAAAAAGCCTCCGACGGCGCGGAAAAAGCAGCGAAAGAGGGCTTTGAGTTTGATGAAGAGAAAGACCACGTTCTCGCGAAAGAAATCGCGGAGCAGTCAATGGTTCTGTTAAAGAACGACGGCATCCTTCCTCTCGACAAATCAAAGAAGGTAGCCGTTATAGGCGAAATGGCAAAAACTCCCAGATATCAGGGCGCGGGCTCATCTCAGATTAACCCCACACACCTTGACAGCGCGTATGATATTCTCGTTGAGGCGGGCGTTGACGCAACTTATTCGCAGGGCTATGAACGCACTCTCGCAAAGGCGAAGAAAAATCCCGCCCATATTGCACAAGCTGTTGAGGCTGCGAAGGCGGCAGACACGGTTCTCCTTTTCATCGGCCTTACCGAAGACTATGAATCGGAAGGCTTCGACCGCAGCCATATGAAGCTTCCCGACGCTCACATTGAACTTCTAAAAGCCGTCTCGGCGGTCAACAGCAATATAGTCGTCATTCTTTCCGGCGGCGCTCCCGTTGAATTTGACTGGGATAACGACAGCGTGCGCGCGATTCTCAACTCATATCTCGGCGGTCAGGCAGGCGCGGGCGCGGTTGTCGATATTGTTTTCGGCAATGTAAATCCCTGTGGCAAGCTCGCTGAAACATATCCCGAAAAACTCGAGGACAATCCTTCTTACAACAACTTCCCCGGCAATCTCGCTACCGTCGAATACAGAGAGTCGATTTATATCGGTTACAGATATTACGAAAAGGCTCAGCAGCCCGTCCGCTATCCTTTCGGCTACGGTCTTTCATACACAACATTCGAGTATTCGGGACTTTATATCGACAAGACCGAAATGGATGAAAACGACACACTGAGCGTATCGTTCAGAGTAAAGAACACAGGCAGTGTCGCGGGCAGCGAAATCACACAGCTTTATGTCGGCGACAGAGAAAGCACAATTTTCCGTCCCGTCAAGGAACTCAAAGGCTTCAAAAAAGTTTATCTTGAACCCGGCGAGGAACAGGCGATTACAATTACTCTCAACAGAAGAGCGTTCGCTTTCTTCAATGTCAACACAAACGACTGGTGCGTTGAAAGCGGCGATTTCGATATTTATGTAGGCGCGTCGAGCGCGGATATCAGACTTACCGGCACGGTGAAAGTCAACGCCGCGGCGGCGGATATTCCCGATTACAGCACAACGGCGCCGATATACTACACAGGCAAGGTTCAGTCTGTTCCCGACGACCAGTTCACCGCTGTTCTCGGCAGACCCATTCCTCCCACGGAGAGAGACAGAAGCACGCCTCTTACAGTTGTTGACAGTTTTGAAACGGCGGCTTACACAAAATGGGGCGGCAGAATAAACAACCTTATGCACAAGATGATTCCCGTCTTTGTCAAAGGTCCTGGTGCTGATTTCGCCATAGGCATCGCTACACAGACACCCATCCGCGACTTTATGTCAATGTCAGGCGGCGTGTTCAGCGAGAAGATGGCGGCTGGCCTCCTGCGCATCCTCAACGGCGACAAACCCGGCAAGGGCCTGAGAATGATTCTTTCCGATATTCCCAGAGCGTTAAAGGGTATCGGTCCTCTTATGAAACAGATTTAACACAAAACACATTAAAACGAAACGGAGATTTAAAATGAAAAAATCAAAGTTTTTCAAAGCGCTGTGTATTCTGATGTCAATAACCGTGCTGGCTGTGACCGTTCCCGTGATAAGAGCGAAGGCGGCGACCACATCAGCCACATTCGCTGTGTTTTCGGATACCCACTACCTTGCGGACAAACTCTATGATGTAAACAGCAAGTCGTGGGCGAATTATCTTGAAACAACACACCGTGAGATGGAGCAGGCGGGCAGTCTCGTTGACCGCGCTCTTGAGGTTTCGGAACACTATCTTCAGGAGGCGAAGGAAAACGACAGCGCGTATGTGCTTGTTCCCGGCGACATTTCCAAAGACGGCGAGTATGAATCTCACAAGGAGATGGCAGCGAAATTCGCGGCATTCGAAAAAGAAACGGGTATTCCCGTTTTCGTAATACCGGGCAACCACGATATCCGCAACTCGAACGCTACCGATTACACGGGCGAAACATCCGTAAGAGCCAAGAAGACTCAGCCGAAGGATTTTGAGAAAATCTACAAGAACTTCGGTTATGATGAAAACGATCCCGACTGCATTTCCCGCTTCCATCCCAAAGAGGGCAACTACGGCGGATATCTTTCATATTCGTGGAAATTAAACGACAACTTTATGCTTCTTGCCGTTGACTCGAACAAGTATTCCACCGACAACGGTGCTCCCAAGAACGAGCATGTAACCGACGGTATGATAGGCGAAGACCTTATGAACTGGATCAAAGATCAGTGCGCCTACGCGAAAGAGAACGGTTACGAAATCGTCTTTATGCAGCACCACAACATAGTCCAGCATATGGATATTGAAGAGGCGACCTTCTTCGCTTTCGTCATAGACAACTGGGAATATGTCTGCGACAGCTACGCGGACGCGGGCATTCACTATGTGTTCTCAGGTCATCTTCACTCGCACGACACGGCATCCTATGTCAACGACAACGGTGAGAGAGTAACCGACCTGTTGACCGCCACGCTCACAGGCTACCCCAACGAGATGAGAATTGCGAAGTTCACATCGGCGGGCAGTGATTACAAAATGGAAATGACGAGCCACGATGTTGATGAATTCACTCCCGTGTCTTATGAGCGCAACGGCGAAACAATCACTTATGAACAGCCTTTCAAATATAAGAACTCTTACGACCTCACCTTCGGCAAAGATATCAACGAATTCGCTTACAGCGCGATTCTGGGTGTAATAAGAACCTATTTCCCGCAGATTCAGAAAGCGGGCGGTCTTGTTCCTTTCCTTGCCGCAAAGGGAATCAATCTTGAAGAGATAATCACAAACGCGTTAGGCACAAACGGCCTGCAGATAGGCGACACCGAGATTCTTACCGTTCGTCAGAACCTTATGAATTTCATAAACGAACTCGGCGGTCAGATTGATGAAAAATACATAAACAACAGCGAATACACTCTCGGCGTTGTAAGAGAGCTTCTTGACACTCTTCTGAGTTTCGAGGTAAGCGACAAGCCATGCACGCTTTATTACGAGCAGAGCGGTCACGGTAACACAACGGGTCCCACAACGCTTGACGATTTCGCCCAGACGGCGCTTATGTCATACTACGGCGGTGATGAGGATATTTCAGCCGATCCGATGATTCAGGAAGTCCTCGACAATTTCGAAAGCGGAGAACTCGCTCAGAAATTCTTTACCCTGCTCCGCAAGACCGTTGTTGAAGACCTCGCGCTCAATGAGATATTGGCAAACCTCGATTTCAACCCCGGCGAACTCTTCCCCGACGGCACAGCTCTTGCCGTGTTCGGTGACATTCTTCAAGGTATTACCGAGGCACTTCTCGGCGGAGACAACAGTTTCCTCAATCTTGTTACATCCGTGCTGGGCATAGCTCTTGTGCCCGAAAAGTATTCATCGGTTGACAATATTATTGACACACTCATCGGCAACGAGCATTTCACTTCCTCGCAGATGCAGGCGTGGGGACACACCATCAACTGGATGATAAGCACACTTCTTATAGACGACAACCCCTTTGAAAAAGCCGACGGCAGTTTCGAGGCAACCTACTCAGGCCCCGAAGAGGTGCCGCTTTCGGCAGACAATTACCGTCTTCCCTCCGATATAGCAGTAACTCTGGGCGAGGATTCCTCGACACAGGCTGAGATTACCTGGCTTACGAAATACAGCATCACCGCTTCCGATATTGAAATTGTGCCTTACAGCGAAAACCCCGATTTCGGCAGAAGCGCGAACAACGGGCTGAAAATCAAGGCAAGCAGCAAAATAGTCACAATCGCTTATCCCGGAGCGGATCTCGGCATCATAGCCTTCCTTGACTTCAACAAGGAATACACCCGCCATTATGTAACTGTCTCAAATCTTGAGCCCGGCAAAAAATACAGTTACCGCATAGGCGACGCTTCGCGCGGCTGGTGGAGTGAAACGGGAACTCTTCAGACGGCGGATAAATCGGATAAAACCGCTTTCATTGCCCTTGCCGATATGCAGGGTCAGAATGACACGCAGTATGGAGTATTCTCCGATGTTCTCAAGGCGGCGTTCAATACCGTGCCCGAGGCGAAATTTGTTGTTTCGGCGGGCAGTCAGGTTACTCTCGCAAAGAACTGCAAGCACTGGAAGAGTTTCTTCAACACGGCTGTTGACAGCCTTATAAACACTTTCTTTATGCCAGCGGCGGGCGCGAGAGAAAAAGCGGGCGGCTATGTCACGGAGTATTTCAAGGTAAACGGCGCTCCAAAACAGAAAACCGACACGGGCGTTTACTATTCATATGATTACAACAACATCCATTTCACCGTTCTGAATACCAACAATCTGGCGGGCAAGGAACTCGGCGAGCCTCAGCTTAACTGGCTGACGGAGGATATTTCCTCGAGCGATGCCGACTGGAAGGTTGTTGTTCTTCCCAAGGCGATATACTCAAACGGCGCGAAAGCGACCGCAAAGGAGAACAAGAATATCCGCGCGCAGCTCAGCGGACTTCTGCCATACCTCGGCGTTGACCTTGTGCTTCAGGGTCAGGATCTTGTCTATTGGCGCACGGGAGCGCTCAGCGGAGGTCTTCCCGCAATGAGCGGCAAAGAAAAAGTAAGCTACAACGGCTCGGATTACACGGCGATGGTCAACCCGCAGGGAACCGTTTACGCGTTGCCCGGCACGGCGGGTGTCAAGAGAGCTTATGAAACAAATGACACAACAACCTCATTCCCCGACGCGGCGAAATCATTTGTTCCCGACGCTCCGATGTTCGCTTCGGTTCAGACCGACGGCAACACGCTTTATTATGACGCCTACAAGGTCGTTGACGGTAAGGCGGAAAAGGCTGACAGCTTCGCGATAAAGAAAACCGGCTCATCAGGCGCGGGCTCATTCTTCAACCTGCTCGCCTCAAAACTGGATTTCTCGTTCCTGTGGAGCATAATCGGCTTCTTCGTAAACATCTTCTCGATATTTACAAAATAAAAACAAACTCCGGCTGTTATCAAGGGAATCCGCGATAACAGCCTGAAAAATATCTGTCGGAAGTGATTGAGTGAGCAGATTTGATTTCGTTGAAAATGAAAAACTGAAAAATCAGCTTGATTTTATAATCGAGTGCGACAAGGCAAAAAATGTTTTCCGCAGAACGGTGCTGACCGACTGCTCCCGCCGCGAGAATGACGCGGAACATTCCTGGCACTTAGCCGTGTGCGCGATGACTCTTTTTGAATACGCTCCCGACGGGGCGGATCTCGGCAGAACCGTGCAGATGGTAACGGTCCACGACCTTGTCGAAATCTACGCGGGCGACACCTTCGCCTATGACGAGCAGGGCAAAGCCACCAAGCAGAAGCGTGAAAACGAGGCGGCGGACCGCCTTTTCGGTATGCTCGGCGAACAGGGAAAGTATTTCCGCACTTTATGGAACGAGTTTGAAGAGTGCGAAACACCCACGGCGCTCTACGCCCGCGCTCTCGACTGTCTTCAGCCCCTCCTGCACAATTACATAACGGAGGGTTACACCTGGCGCGGCAATCACATCACAACGCAGATGGTCCTGAACCGCAATTCAGCTTGCCGCAAGGCAATGCCTGAGGTGTGGAAGATAGTTGAAAGAATAGTTGAAGACTCGCACGAAAAAGGTCTGCTTGAATAAAATGATACAATAATAAAAAAGGACTTGCAGTTTGTTGCAAGTCCTTTTATTGTTTTGCCTTTTTATCCGTCTATTGTCGAGATTGCCGGGATTGCGTCTTCGAGAACATCGAGCATTATTCTTACGGTGTCAAGCGAGGTGAATACCGTAACACCGTTTTGTATCGAAGCCTTTCTCAGCGCCGCACCCGAGCCGAATTTTATGCCGTCCATAACAGACCTTGTGCTTATGACATAACTTACATAACCCGCGCGAAGAACCTTGATTATATCCTCGTCGCCGTCCGCTATCTTATGGCGCAGCCTTGTGCGGATTCCGTTTGCCTTGAGGTATTCCGCCGTGCCGCCCGTTGCCTCAATGTTGAAGCCGAGACGGTAAAAGCGTTTGATGAGCGGAAGCGCCTCCTCTTTGTCTTCATCCGCTATGCTTACAAGCACAGTGCCGTAGTATTTCATTTTGATTCCCGATGCCTGCATCGCCTTATACATGGCGCGGTTGAGCGAGTCGTCATAGCCAATCGCTTCACCCGTTGATTTCATTTCGGGTGAGAGATATGTATCCATACCCGTCAGCTTCTCAAACGAGAAGGCAGGGGCTTTTACATACCAGCGGTTCTTGTCCGCGGGCACCATTTCGGTAATTCCCTGCTGCGCGAGGCTCTCGCCGAGCATAACCCTTGTGGCGATATTTACAAGACTGAAACCCGCCGATTTTGAGAGGAACGGCACGCTTCTCGACGCTCGGGGATTAACCTCGATAATAAACACATCATCGTTTTTGTCAACAATGAACTGAATGTTGAAAAGACCGACTATGCCTATGCCGAGACCCAGTTTCGTCGTGTAGTCGCAGATAGTGTCGCGCACCTTCTGCGAAATGCTGAAGGGCGGATAAACGCTTGTGCTGTCGCCCGAGTGAACGCCCGTGCGCTCTACAAGCTCCATAATTCCGGGTATGAAAACCTGCTCGCCGTCGCAGACAGCGTCAACCTCAACCTCTTTGCCCATAATGTATTTGTCAACAAGAACGGGCTTGTCTTCGTCAACCTTAACCGCGTTTGTCAGGTAGCGGCGCAGCATCTCCTCGTTGGCGACAATTTCCATGGCTCTGCCGCCCAGAACAAACGAGGGGCGCACAAGCACGGGGTATCCGATTCTTTCCGCGGTTTCAACACCCGCCTCGATATTCGTGACAGCCTCGCCCTTCGGGTGCGGAATTCCGAGCGAACGGATAAGGTGGTCAAACGCGTCTCTGTCTTCCGCCTTGTCTATCGCCTCGCAGTCGGTGCCGATTATCTTTACGCCTCTCGCCGTAAGCGGAGCGGCAAGGTTTACGGCGGTCTGACCGCCGAGAGTCGCTATTACGCCTTCGGGCTTTTCAAGGTGAATTACATTCATGACCTCCTCACCCGTCAGCGGCTCAAAATAGAGCTTGTCGGCGGTTGTGTAGTCGGTTGAAACGGTTTCGGGATTGTTGTTTATTACGATTGCCTCATAACCCGCCGAGCGGATAGCCGCAACCGCGTGAACGGTGGAATAGTCAAACTCAACGCCCTGACCGATTCTTATGGGGCCTGAACCGAGAACAATGATTTTCTTTTTGTCCGAAACAACAGACTCGTTCTCGCTCTCATAAGTCGAATAGAAATAGGGAACATAACTGTCAAACTCGCTCGCACAGGTGTCAATCATTTTGTAGACGGGGAATATCTCCGCTTTGACTCTGCGCTCATAGATGTCGTCTTCGGTGGTCTTCCACAGTTCAGCAACATAGGAATCGGAGAAGCCCATTTTCTTCGCCATTTTAAGCAGTTCGGGCGAGTCGGGGTTTGCCTCCATCTCTTTTTCAAAATCAACTATTTTCTTGATTTTGTCGAGGAAGAACATATCTATCTGCGTTATGTTGCAGATTCGCGAGTGGTCAACGCCCATCCACATAAGCTGCGAAATGGCATAGATTCTGTCGTCCGTTCCTTCGGCTATATATTCGAGCAGGTCGTCCGCCGTCATATGCGAGGAGTCGAACTTCTCCATATGAATATGGTTCTTGCCCATTTCGAGCGAGCGTATCGCTTTGAGGAGACTTTCCTCCATTGTGCGTCCCACGCTCATAACCTCGCCTGTCGCTTTCATCTGTGTTGAAAGATGATTGTTCGCGTCGGCGAATTTATCAAACGGGAAACGCGGCATTTTGGTAACAACATAGTCGAGCGTCGGCTCAAAGCAGGCGGGGGTGTTGGCAAGCTGAATCTCGTCAAGATTCATTCCGACCGCAATCTTCGCCGAAACGCGGGCTATCGGGTAACCGCTCGCCTTTGAAGCGAGCGCCGATGAACGCGAAACCCT
This sequence comes from Oscillospiraceae bacterium, assembly GCA_902787025.1. Taxonomy (GTDB): domain Bacteria; phylum Bacillota; class Clostridia; order Oscillospirales; family Acutalibacteraceae; genus CAG-177. Next base: position 55,493 of record CADAER010000001.1, read on the forward strand.
GGGGTTGACTTCAATAACATAGTATCTGAACGACTGCGGGTCGAGCGCGAACTGAACATTGCAGCCGCCTTTGACCTCGAGCGCGCGGATGATTTTCAGCGCGCTGTCACGAAGCATATGATATTCCTTGTTTGTAAGCGTCTGGCTGGGCGCGACAACAATCGAATCGCCCGTGTGAATACCAACGGGGTCGAGGTTTTCCATATTACAGACGGTAATCGCGGTGTCGTTCGCGTCACGCATTACCTCATATTCAATCTCTTTGTAGCCCTTGATGCTCTTCTCAACAAGAACCTGATGAACGGGAGAAACAGCGAGGGCGTTTTTCATAAGAATGCGTATTTCGTCGTCGTTACCCGCGAAGCCGCCGCCCGTGCCGCCAAGTGTAAAAGCGGGACGCAGAATTACGGGGTATCCGATTTCGTTTGCCGCCTCAATGGCCTCTTCTATTGAATAGGTAATCTGAGAGGGAACAACCGGTTCGCCGATTCTTTCGCAAAGCTCCTTGAAAAGCTCACGGTCCTCCGCCATTTCAATACTTTTCGCCTCTGTGCCGAGCAGTTCAATACCGCACTCGTCGAGAACGCCCTTTTTCGAAAGACGCATGGCGAGGTTCAGACCTGTCTGACCGCCCAGACCCGGAATAATCGCGTCGGGACGCTCATAACGGCAGATACGCGCAAGGTATTCAAGTGTAAGCGGCTCCATATAGACTTTATCCGCAATGGAGGTGTCGGTCATAATGGTCGCGGGGTTGGAGTTGGCGAGAACAACCTCATAGCCCTCCTCTTTAAGGGCGAGGCACGCCTGTGTGCCGGCGTAGTCAAACTCAGCCGCCTGACCGATGACTATGGGGCCAGAGCCGATAACAAGCACCTTTTTTATGTCGGTTCTTTTAGGCATTCTCTTTCGCCTCCTTCATCGCGTCAAGGAATTTGTTGAAAAGGTAAAAGCTGTCCTGCGGTCCGGGTGCGCTTTCGGGGTGATACTGCACGCTGAAGACTTTGTCCGCCGCGCATTCCTGACCTTCAACAGTGTTGTCGAGAATGTTCAGGTGCGTAATCTCAAGCCCGGTACCCTCAACGCTCTTAGCGTCAACGGCGAAGTTGTGGTTCTGCGAGGTGATTTCTATTTTGCCCGTTTGCAGGTTTTTTACGGGGTGGTTGCCGCCGTGATGGCCGAATTTCAGCTTGTATGTTTTTCCGCCATAGGCAAGACCGATAATCTGATGACCGAGGCAGATTCCGAAAATCGGATATTTGCCTTTTAACTTTTTGACCGCGTCTATAACGGGAGTTACATCCTCAGGGTCGCCCGGTCCGTTTGAAAGAAAGATTCCGTCGGGCTTCATAAATTCGATTTCCTCAGCCGTAGTGTCATAGGGAACTATTGTTACATTGCAGCCGACCTTGTTGAGCGAGCGGATGATGTTGAGTTTGATTCCGCAGTCAACCGCGACAACATTGTAGAGGTGGTTGGAAGTGCGCGAATACCAGCGTTTTTTGCAGCTGACCTTTGAAACGGCGTCTGTCGGAACGGGAGTGTTCTTTATTATTTCAACGCCTTCCTCGGCGGTTGCGTCAATTCCCGTAATGAGCGCGCGCCTTGCGCCGAAATCTCGGATTGACCTTGTCAGCTGCCTTGTGTCAATGCCGTATATGCCGGGAATATCATTCTCCTCCAGCAGTTCCGAGAGAGTTTTTGTGTAGCGGAAATTCGACGGCATATCGTTGTAATCCCTGACGATAAGGCCGCCTATAGTCATATTCTTGCTTTCAAAATCCTCATCCGTAATGCCGTAGTTGCCGATGAGCGGGTAGGTCATAACAACTGCCTGATAGGTGTATGACGGGTCGGAGATAATCTCCTGGTAGCCGACCATTGAGGTGTTGAAAACAACCTCGCACACCCTCTCTGAGCTGCCGCCGAAGCCGTAGCCGTAATATTCGGCCCCGTCTTCAAGAATTAACTTCCTGTCAAACTGTTTCATTCGCGTCTTCCTCTTTATAGAAATATAATAGAATAATATAACCTTTAATGTATTATTATTTACTTTTTTGTGTATTTGTCAAGTGGTTTTGAGAATAAAACGCCGAATAATTAATAAATATTCACTTTTCAACAAAAACACGCGGAATATTGCATTATTTTTCATACGGTTGTATAATTTGATTTGCAATAAATATGTTACGAAAGTGACCGGAAATGAAAAAAACTCTTGCTGTTATTCTTACATTGATTATACCGTTCTGCTTTATCGGGTGCAGAAAAATCAGAACAAAAGAGCCTTCAACCGCCGAAACGCAGTCAACTTCAGCCGTTGCGACGGCAACTCTGCCTGCTTTTCTGACTGAGGAAAGCACTGCCGTTACAACGACAAAAAAACCCGAAACAACAACCGCGAAAGAGAGCGCGAAAGCATCCTCAACCAAAGCGAAGGCGGCAAAATCGGTAATAACCGCGACACCGTCCGAAAGCGTAAAACAGGAAACAACCGGAGAAAACACATCGGCAGAAAGAGAAACGGTTGCGAAAAATGTGTTCGACAGTCTGTTTGAATCCTCTCCCGTGACAATCCCGTCTCTTACATCCGCCGCGGCGCCGCCTGCCTCAAAAGGAGTCCGCGACAGTTCATCGTTTGACGACTGCGCGTTTGTCGGCAATTCGCGCATTATGGATTTTGACACATACGGCCTTGCGAAAAATGTTTTCGCCGATGTTTCCCTGACCGTTGACACTGTGTTCACGAAGGTCCGCTCAGGCAAAAGCGTAACAATAATAAACGAACTGAACGGCAGAAAATTCAGCAAGATATATCTCTATTTCGGCGACAACGAATGTGGCTGGGGGAGTCTTTCGACTTTTGAAGAGCATTACGGCAGAGTGGTTGACGCCGTGCGCGAAAGATGTCCTTCGGCTGAAATATTCATAATGTCGATTATGCCGATCAGCAGAAGCGCCGACAGGGCGAACAACTACGGCTACAATATGGCGGCGATAAACAGGGCAAACGATTATGTAATCGACCTTGCGAGACAGAAGGGCGTTACTTATCTGAACACCCGCCCCGCGGTAAGCGACGCGCAGGGTTATCTGCCCGAAGAGGCCTCTTCCGACGGCGTTCATCTCGGAAGACAATACACTGTGAAATGGGCAGATTATGTCTATTACAATTCCTGATTGAGAGCGCTTATTAAGATTGCATTAACATATGATTAATGTCTTAAAAAGGCACTTGAATACCTGAAAATAACTGCTATACTGAACACAAAAGAAAAACAATGTTAAAAAGGAGATAATAAAATGGATTTCAGTCAGGTTACTTCATTCTTTGCGCAGATGGGCGATTACATCAGAATCGGACTCAGCATCGCGTTCGCGTTTATTATGTCGCTCGGTCAGATTATCACACCCTTTACCGCCAATCAGGCAAAATGTTTTGAAAAATGGAGCGCAGGCGACAAGTTTGAGTCAAGCTACTGCGCCGAACTCAAAAAGGATCCCGACAAGGATTTTGTGGTTCTCAACATAGCCGATGTTCAGTTAAACGACACAGAGCTTTACGACGGCTCTTGGGATCTCGCGAGAGCGACAATCAACAGCGCGGTAAACCAGACCAACCCCGATCTGATTACTCTCACCGGCGACAATGCCTGGGGTATGCTTTCATATATAGAACTTTGCAAATATATCGACTCTTTCGGTATTCCGTGGGCTCCCGTAATGGGCAACCATGACGGTCAGAACACACCTTCGGAATTCTGGTGCGCGTATCAGTTCACGACATCTGAAAACTGCCTGTTCAAATTCGGCCCCGAAGATATGGGATACGGCAACTATATCATCAATATTACCGAAAACGGCAAAGTCATCCATTCTCTGTTTATGATGGATACTCACTCCAATGCCGATGACACCGACGCAGGCAAAGTGAACCTCGGCGCGGACGGCAGCGCGGGCTATGACCATCTCTGGGAAAATCAGCTCAAATGGTATGAGTGGGCTGTAAACGGCATTACAAAGTCGGCAGGCAAAACTGTAGAAAGCACCGTGTTTATGCATATTCCGACCGTTGAATACGACACATATTACGCGCAGTATTACGACAAGGACAACGACTGCTGGAAGGATGAATACGCGGGCGAGTGCTTCGGCGTAAATCACGAGGATGTCTGCTGCGCTCACGGCAACAACGGTTTCTTTGATCTTTGCAAAAAACTCGGCAGCACGAAAAATATCATTGTCGGTCACGACCATATTAATTCAAGTTCAATGCTTGTTGACGGAATTCGCCTTTCTTACGGTCTCAAATGCGGTTCGGGCTGCTACTGGGAATCCGAAATGAGCGGCGGCTCAACCCTCACGATTTCATCCGACGGCACGGGAACATTCAAACATGTTTATGTAAACACAAACGACTATAAAGCGATTTTCGAATCCGGCACATACACACTGAAAGCTACAATCAAAAAAGGAGATGAAACTGTTCCGGTTGCTCTTTATGTTGACAAAGGCGGTAAATACCGCATAGAAACCGAACTCAGAACAAGCGCATTAAATAAAGTAAAAGCGGCCTTCCTTTCGGACGGCGAAAATATATATCTTATCATTCCGACAATGAGAATATATATCGAAGCAGGCACAACGGACGAACTTCTCGGTAATCAGGACGCGGTTTCCGCGTTTACCGATCCGACAGTTATTCAAGGCGAAAACGCAATGTATGTTAAGACCGATTTTATCACGCTTGACGGCAAGGAGTATGATGTTGAGGAATATAAAACCGATGACGGTACAACAATAAAGTATTATTATCTGAATGAGAATCTCAAAAGAATTGAGTCGGTTGATTCAAACGGTGAAGCGACAATAATTGAGATTGAAAGCATTTCTCCCTATGTTCCCGCAAACGCGTTTAGTTTGCCTTCCGGATACATAATATATGACGGAAAACTTCAAGATGTTTTATAATCAAAGCCTAAAGTTAAAGGGTAAAACAGCATAATAAAAAAGCAAACGGCGGAGCAAGGCTCCGCCGTGTTTTCTTTAAATATTCATTTCTAGATAGGGCTTGCCGTCTTTTATCGCAACGCTTTTGTTCCATCTGCGCGTGGAGGTGAAACGCGGACGGATAACGACCCTGTCATCATAGACTTCAAGCACAACGCCGATACCCATGGTGTCAACCTCGCCGTGGTGGTTTCCGCAGGCAAGGCTCGGCAGATTGATAAGGCAGATGCCGTCTTCGTATTCGAAACTCGAATAGCCTTCGGACGATTTTTTGTTTTCGCCGCAAAGTCCCATATGAGAATGACCGCTGAAATAAAACACGTTTTTGTATTTTTTCAATATGGCGGCAACCTCATCGCTCCGTTCGCCTATTCCGCCTTCCATAGGATCGCGGTCCGGGTCTTCTTCTCTGTCCCAGGTGCGCGGCAGACCGTGCCTGCCGTTCAAACTCTGATGGCAGAAAACGAATATCGGCTTTCCGCTCTCACCAGCCTTCTCCATTTCGGAGGCGAACCACGCCATCTGCTCATCGCTGAACTGCGCCTCGCAGCCCGAGTCGGAATCCGTGCCGAGAAAAACGAAATGATAACCGTTGATTATATGCGAAAAATAGGGAGTCTCTCTTTTATTGCCGGTTATTGATTTGCTGTATTTGTAAAAATTCTCAACAGCGGCTTCAAAACCGTCATCGTTCCAGCAATCGTGGTTGCCTATGGCGAAAATCATTTTGTTCGCGGGATTTCTCTTCACGAGAGCCTGCGAGACCATCTGCCAGTTCTTTTCGCTTCCCCGTGAGGTGGTGTCGCCCACGGTGATGAAGGCATCCATTCTGTGAACCGATTTTTCGGCATCCTTCGCGGCGCTTCTAAGCCAGTATTTCGGAAGGGCGGGCAGAGGATGCTTGCAGTCAATATGCGTGTCGCTGACAATAAGAGCGTTCAGTCTGATGCCGGGATAAAGCGGCTTTAAACTGCTCATCTTTTTCATCTCCGATTATTTAAGCTTGTGAATAAATAAACCGCTGAGGAGTTTGGGCTCAAACCAGGTCGATTTTGGGGGCATAAGCCTGCCCGCGTCGGAGACGGCCATAAGCTCGTCGAGAGTTACGGGGAACATCGCGAACGCAAGGCACATATCGGTAGTGGCTCTGCGTTCAAGTTCTTTGAGACCTCTTATTCCGCCGACAAAATCGATGCGTTTGTCGTTTCGCAGGTCTTTTATACCGAGAAGCGGATCAATGAGATTCTCCTGAAGAATCGACACATCCAGCGATTCAACGGGGTCGGTGGTGTTGTAGGTGCCTTCTTTTGCCGTAACCTTAAACCACTTTCCCTCAAGGAACATACCGAAGGTGTGAGGATTTTCGGGGCGGTAGGGAGAAACGCTCGCGGGCTCAACCGTGAATTTTTCATTCATTTTTTCAATGAATTCTTCGGGCGTATTGCCGTTCAAAGTGTTTATGACCCTGTTGTAATCCATAATCGCGAGTTCGTCGCTGCTGAAAAGAATCGCGAGGAAGAAGTTAAACTCCTCATCGCCCGTGTAGCCGGGATTCTGCTGTCTGCGCATTTTGCCGACATTTATTGCCGAAGCCGCTCTGTGATGGCCGTCGGCTATATACATACTTTCAACATCGCCGAACCATTTGGTAAGGTTTTCAATCGCCTCTTCGTCGTCAACAACCCAGACGGTGTTGCGGACTCTCTGGTCGGTCATAAAATCGCAAACGGGAGAATGCTCCGCCTTGTATTTTTCAATAAACGCGGCAATCTCTTCTTTCCTGCGGTATGTCAGGAAAATGGGGCCCGTGTTGGCGTCGCAGGTGTCAACATGATGAATACGGTCAGCTTCTTTATCCGCGTGAGTGAGCTCGTGCTTTTTGACAACATTGTTGATATAATCGTCAATCGAAACGCAGCCGACAATGCCGGTCTGGCTTCTGCCGTTCATAATCTGACGGTAAATGTAATAACCGGGTTTCTCATCCTGTCTGCAAACGCCGTCTGTTTCAAGAGCGGCGAGAGCGGATGCGGCCTTCTCGTAAATCTGCTCCGAATACGGATCTGTTTCGGGAGGGAAATCAATTTCCGCCTTGTCAATATGAAGGAAGGAATAAGGGTTGCCCTCGGCCATTTTCGCGGCCTCATCGCGGTTCATGACATCATAGGGGAGAGCCGCGACTCTGCCCGCGTATTCGGAAAGCGGTCTGACCGCTTTAAAAGGTTTTACTGTTGCCGTATATATCAATCCTTTCGGTATAAATATCTTTTTATTCTGTTTAAAAACTTTAAATAATATACAATAATGACGGTGAAAAATCAATTATTAAATCGCCCATAATTTGAACGCCTTAAAAGGGCGTCATTATGATATTTAACGAAGTGAAAAACAAAAGGACTCCGCTTTTTTTACAGCGGAGTCCTGCGTGTTATTATCTGGATAATCAATATCGGTTTTTATTGATACTACCCGCATAATTCATTGAATATGCAGAGCGGATTTCAGCGAGGGCTCAAGCGCCTTCGCCATACAGTAAAATCCCAGGTCGTTCGGATGGCAGTTATCCACCGTTCCCGAGTCGCCGCCGAAAATATTCAGCATCTGCGTTCCGTCAATGAAATACGCATTTTCATCTCCGTTTCTGACGGCAGTTTCCCAAGTCCGCTTCACAATGTCACGGCGGATAAGCTCTTCATCATTCGGGTTCGGCTGAGGCCGCGAAAGCATAAAAACAGGCAAATCGGGATTCTTCTCGCGGATAATATTGAAAAACGCGCAGTGTGTTGCCTCAAGGTGTTCGGGCGTCGGCGCGTTGTGGTCGTAATCAAGCACAAAAGCGGACATTTCCAGCCCCGCGATGTATTCCGCAATACACCGCTCGCCCTTCGCGCTGCCTGAAAAACCGAGATTTATATGGTCGCACGACAGAAGCCTTGAAAGAATATTCTGGTAAGAGTTGCCCGGTCGCGAGGCGCATCCGCCCTGTGTGATGGATGAGCCGTAATAAACAACAGGCGGCTGTATCGCGTAAGGAGCGGCTTTTTCAATTCTGCTGCCGGGAGGAAATCCGAGTTCCAGCTTTGTCACCCCGCTGTAAAGCGGAAAATGCACCGTGATTTCACGCAATCCGCCTTCGCCCGTGAAAAGCTCCGCGGAAAAGCCACCTTCAATATCCTGAGGCGGCATAAAAGTTCCCTTGTAAACGCCGTCTGCGTAAAGGTCAAAACCTGTTGAACCCGTAAGAGCGAAATGCGGCATTTTCGAAATATCACGCATCTTCGCGCGCAGAACAATTCTGTCCGCATCGGTGCAAAAACGGACGCGGCCGCCCGCCGTGTGCAGATTAAGCCCCCTGACACCTTCATTCGCCTCGGCGGCCACCTCATAGGGAATACGGTAAAATCCGTTTTCATCGGACATAAGACCGTGAACCGAAAAAGGCGGTTCGGTTACATCGGAAAACACAGTCTGAGAGCCGTCGGGAGCTTTCACCGTAAAGTTTTTGTCTATTTCTTCAATACGCATAATTACCTCGCAAACTTTAACCCGCAAATCGGGAAATCACTCTGTTTTTTCAATAATCATTCCGGCGGAACCTTCTTCAAGCGAGTTGAATCCGTCGTAATGTATATGACTGCCGGACGTTTCATCGGCAAGCGCGGTTAACTGCTCCGCAAGCGACAACAAGCCCTCTCTGTTTGCGGAAACGGTGACCTCATCGCCGCTGATTTTAACTTTAATTTCATATCCTTCACGCCATTTTATATTCATAATATATCTCCATAATATATTTTAAACATTCAGCGTCGATTCTTTATCTCCGCTGCCATCGGAATACAGCTTTTTCTCATAATCAATTATGTTGTTAGTAAGACAAATGTCGATAAAGCATAGTGAAATACCGATATCAATTTGGTTAAAATATGAATCTTTATCAACAGGCATAATGTTTTTTCTATTATTTTTTTGCATCTGAAAACCGACAGTTTTCCACTTTCATTGATTACAAACCAGGGTTATCAAAGAGATTTGAGGTAAATATTTACAGTGTGATTATTTTTATTAACATAATCATATTTGTCGGTTTCAAATCCAAGCTTTGTATGAAGCTTTATGCTGGCTGTATTATCTGTCCTTATCTGCTGAAAAACAACTTTATATCCTTTTAATTTTGCTGCTTTCATTGCGGCTTTCATAGCCTGCACGGCATAACCTTGCCGTTTGTATTTGTCAAATATTTCCGGACCTATTGAAATGACGGAAGCAGAGTGTTCATACAGAGATATTGTTCCGATATACGCTTCTTTGTTTGACACAATAAACATTTTAAAAAATTTGCTGTTATGCAATTCCACATTGGATTCGGAAATCAAGGTGTCTGCATCAGAGTCGGACATTTCGTATTTTGACATAAGAAGCACTTTATGCATATCGGATATCGGTTCTAAAGCTATCATTTTTTGCTTCCCTACTTTCTTTAATTCCTGAAGATGTTAACCGTAATTCAGATACTGCGCAGTCACAAATACGAAACCTCAGTTTCAAAGTGATATTGTTTACTGCTGATATATCCGATTAACAATTACTTTTGTTATTATAAAGTATTACTCTGCTTTTACTACATTATCACGCGCAGGCGAAAAATTCAATAAAACACTTGATTTTTACGAAGAAGTCATATATAATATCGCTTGCAATTTAATAGCGATGTCAATTTGACGCAACACGGAGAGTTGTCCGAGCTGGTCGAAGGAGCACGATTGGAAATCGTGTAACCGTTAAAAGCGGTTCGAGGGTTCGAATCCCTTGCTCTCCGCCAAATAATCAGTTCACCCGACAGGGTGGGCTGATTTTTTTACAATAATGGATTCGAACAGCGAGGACAGTTGAGGCGAAGCGAGGCGATAATAATCCCTTGCTCTCCGCCATGACAGACAAGGAGTTTTTACAATTCCTTGTCTGCTTTTTTTATCCCGAAAATATCAATTTTCGGCAAAAATGGCGACAATTTGGCGGCATAAACGAAACCGAAGTTTTTTCGCGAGAGGCCGATACCTTTATTTTACAGTTGATAATCTCTTTTATATACATTATAATTAGTTTGTGAATTTTGTCTGTAAATCTTTTTGTTAAGAAAGGCTGACATTATGGTTAAAATTCTTTCTTATATTTTCACTGTCCTGTATACATTTCTCGCGTCGGCGGGGATTGTCAGAAACAGCGCGGACAACTGGGCGCTTGATATTCCCGTTTATGAAGACGGAAGAATCTGCGACGAGATTTATCTTGACGGTTCGGGTATTGTCAGCGACGCTGAAGGTCCTACGGGAACCGAAAGCAGGATGGAACTCGTAAAATACACATCCGCCGAAAAATATGAAGAATACTGTGACAATCTTTCAAAAACCGGATATGAAAATGTTTATTCCAACACCCTCGGAGGCGTGGTCTGCAACGCATTCAGATATAACGGAAAGCTTTATTACACCTATTTCACGGCAAACAAAAACGAAGTGAGAATTGTTGAGGATAACAACACCTGTTCGTTTGAGGATTTCGGTTATTCCTGCAACGAGGGAGAAGGGGTAACGATTTATCAGTTCGATTATCCCTACGCCGATTTCGGAGAGCATAAAGACGAAGAGATTTATTCCACTAACGGAATGATGTATATCATAAAGCTTGCCGACAGCAGTCTTATTGTGGTTGACGGCGGCTCCATCCGGCAGTCATCCGATAAAAATATCGACGAGTGTATGAAACTGATGCGTAAAATAACAGGCGCGCGGGAGGGTGAGAAAGTCAATATCGCCCTGTGGATCGGCACTCACGGCCACAGCGACCATGTGACGTTTTTCTACAAACTCATCGGGTATTATCATAACGAAATCAATCTTGAAAGAGCGATGTTCAACTATCCGTCCCTTTCGCTTGTTGAGCACGATGAAAGAATAGATATGTATCGCAACAGACTCGGCGAGCTTTATCCCGATGTCAGATATCTCAGCCCTCATTCGGGAATGAGTTTCAATATCGCAAACACCGTAATTGATGTTCTTTACACTCAGGAGGACGCAGTCAACGCTCTCACTGGAAAGACTCCCGTCGAAAATGCGAACGACAGTTCCACAATCTGCCGCATAACGGCTGCGGGAAAAAGGTTCCTTGTTACGGGCGATATCAATGTGCTCGCGCAGGATAAAATCCTTTCGATGCACAGCAGAGAAGAGATAAAATGCGATGTTCTTCAGGCGCCGCACCATCTTTATAATGCCGTCGCGCTGATATATGATTATGCCGACGCGGATTATGTGCTTTGTTCTATGTCGGAGGGCAGAGGGTCATGGCTGCCCGGAAACGCGACCGCCCGTCTGTTCTATAACAAATCGCAGATGTTTTATGCGGGCAATGCCATGTATATCGTTGAAATGAACGCGGACGGGCTCAGCATCAGCAGCGGCCATACCGATTGCGTGCCTTATGACGATTCATCAATGAATGATATTCACTGAAAAAGAGATGATACAGTATGTCATTATTCAGTCAGAAGAAAAAATCTCCAGTATGGATACAGAAGACACATTACATGAGAGCAGATGAATTCATCTGCTCTGCCTGCGGTTGTAAAGCAAAGAAAGCTTATAAAAAGTGCCCCCGTTGCGGCGCTCAGATTTCAAAGGTAAAGTATGATCCGTCCTGGGTCGATGAAGCCGAGTTTGTTGATATGATGTTTGACGATTAAGACGGAAGAGGAATCGCGATGAACATTCTGTTTCGGAAAATTCTTTCATTTTTTATGAGCACTGTTATGTTCCTGAGCGCGGGGCCTTTCATTGACGGTCGTTCCGTCGGTGATGCTTCCTCAATAGCGGACAATGAATTTGCCTGCGCCGGATATGACCTGACATTCAACATACTGTCAAAAAGCTATGATTTGTCTGGTCATAAAACGCACGATTATATGGGAAAAACAGACTCCGCTTTCGTCTGGCCCACCGCGTCTCTCATAGAGAATGTCGCCGACGCTTACAGGCTTTTTCCCGGCAGTCTGCGTTTAAGGCTTTATTACGGCGATATGCTCACAAACGGGCTTGAACGGTATCTGGTGAAAGATGCCGTTATCAGCGCGCCCGAAAAAGAATACGGCGGCATATCATATTACAACGCTTCCGCCGGCGGCAAAGGCGATTATTACTATGACGATAACGAGTGGGTGTGCATACAGCTTCTCCTCGGCTACGGGCAGCTCGGAAAGCGTGAATTGCTTGACGCGGCGCTCGATAATCTTGAATTCATATGGACGGGCTGGGACGATGTTCTCGGCGGCGGTATCTACTGGTCATCAAAATATGACAGCAAAAACGCCTGCTCAAACGCTCCCGCGGCAATAGCTTTTCTGCTTGCCTATCAATTTACGGAAAATGAAGAATACCTTGAAAAAGGCAAAATGATTTATGACTGGATGAACTCGGCTCTTCGCGAAAATGATTTGTTCGTTGATAATATTCAGGTTGAATCGGGAGCAAAGAATTACTGGAAAGGCATCTATAATCAGGCGACGATGATTTACGCAGGAAGTCTTCTGTATGAGATTACGGACGAAAAGGAATACTGCGATCTGACCGCGGCGACCGTGCGCGCGACAATTCCACATATGTTCAGTGAAACGGAAAACGAAGACGGAACAGCCGGTATCAAAATGAACGCAAACCCGATATTCAAAGCGTGGTGCGTCGGCTGGCTTGCGCGCAGTTATGAAAAGTTTTATTCCGTTGACCCGGAACACGACAGTTCGCCGATGGATTATCTGACGGCGGTGCTGAAAAAAGAACTGTCAACAAAGGATGAAGACGGTTTTTACGATCCGTTTTTCTGCTCCGGCGCTGTTGATAAAGAGAACTACACGGAGATTCTCGGTCAGGACGGGGTGGCGTCAACTTTCCTGTGCGCGGCATATTATGAAACTCTTCTGAAAAAGTGAGTGCGATTACATCGCGCCGTTCATTAATCATATTACAGACAGGTCCGGATGAAAGGCGGTTTTGATTATGGCAAAAATCACAATGACCAAATCAAGCAACAGCGGAACGGTTCTCGGCGGTATCGGAGCGGGAAGCGTTGAACTTCTGCCCGACGGCGAATTTCACTTCTGGCAGATTGCCAATCCGCCCAGGATGACCGAAGTGTGCTGGGAGAATAAGGTTGACGACGGTGAGAGCCACACGGGCGCGCTGTCGTTCTGGATCCGGACGGAGCAGGCGGGCGGCAGACCCGTCGTGCGTAAACTCGGTATGAGAACCGAACCGGATGATTTCACATACCGTCTGTTCCCGTGGAACAAACCTGTCGAAAAAATCGTTTTTGACGGGCGGTTTCCCGTGTGTGAACTTCAATATGAGGATAAAGCTCTTCCCTGCCGCCTGACGGGCAGGGCGGTCGCGCCTTTTGTTCCGAACCGGACTGATACAGCCGCCACGCCCGGATTTTATATGGATTTTGAAATTGAAAATACAGATACCGAACCGATGACGGTAAGTCTGCTTGGAACCCTTGTTCCCGAATTCTGCAACAACGAGGGCTGCAGAAACACGCTTTCCACGGATTCGGAAAGCGCCGCTGTCACGATGCGCCCTGCCCACAAGACGGATGCGCTGAACTGCGGCGAAGTCTGTTTCGGCATAAGCGGAGACGGCGAAAAGAGTTATATCACCGGAGAATACCGCCGTTTCATTAGAGAATACATCTTTGACGATGACGCGTTCGGTGTCAGTCAGGAATCCGTGCTGTTCGGCTTCCGTGAAAACGGATGCCTGCCCGACAGTCAAGCGGGTTCTCCGCCTGCGGACATCCCCGAAAATTTGGATACTTTTACCGACAATGAGATTGATGAACTCTTCAACGCATATTTAAAATACCCGTCAGCGGTGTCTGTCCTGCGCAGAATCCGCGACCTGCAACCGGATTTTCCGTCAAACCGTGAGGAACAAATGCTGTTTCTTTCGGGTATTCGCGGGCAGAAACGCCTTGTTAAAGCCGAGGAATTCGGCTCGGCAGCCCTCTGCGGCAAGGTGTGTCTTGCGCCCGGTGAGAAAAAGACCGTGAGTTTTATACTTACCTGGTATTTCCCGAATCACTTCTCGAAAGACGGACGGCGGCTCGGGCATTACTATGAAAACCTTTTCGGCGGCGCCGCAGACGCTAACGCATTTCTGCTTAACCGCCGCGCGGAGGTTTTTGATAAAGCAATGGCTTTCTCGGAGCTTCTCTATAATACGGACCTTCCCGAAGTGTATCCGGACTGCTGGAGCGGACATCTGAGCACGATTGTCAAATGCTCCTGGTATCTGAAAGACGGCAAGTTCGGTCTGTGGGAAGGGCAGGGATTCTGCGGTTTTCACACTACGGATATCACCTATCACGCGTCGTTCGGCCTACTCGCTCTTTTCCCCGAACTGCAGCTCGGGCAGATGCGTATGGGCGCCGCTTTCCAGCGCGAAGACGGGCGAGTGCATCACTTCTTCACGCCCGACCTTGACCATATAGGCGACGGCTTTGACCGCGTGGATATGAACAACCAGTTCGTGCTTATGGTGCTACGCGACTACCTTTACACGGGAGACACGGAATATCTTAAGGATATGTGGAATCATGTGGTGCGCGCTATGGATTCAATCGGCGCGCTCGATACGGACGGTGACGGTCTTCCCGACCGTGACACCAAGCGCAACACATTTGACGCCTGGAATTTTTCCGGCACGCCGATTTACATTTCAATACTATGGCTCGCCGCTCTGAAAGCAGCCTCCCGTATTGCGGAAGAGGTCGGCGATTCGGCCCGCGAAGAAGAGTGGAAAAATCTGCTCGGAAAAGGCCTCGTTTCGCTTGAAAACCGCCTGTGGAACGGAGAATACTACAATCTGTGGGTTTC
>CADAER010000002.1 GCA_902787025.1 Oscillospiraceae bacterium
ATATATGAAGAAAGCGTCTGCTTCGCGGTAATTATCGCGAACTGCTCCTGGCCCGTCCTGCAGAACCTTCTCGACAAAATCTCCGCAAACGGCAAACGCCGTGAAAAGGAGGTGCAGTGATGGCTCAGTCAAGAAGCGCGAAAGACAATATTATGCTTAAAGGCGCGGTCATTTTCAATCCCGTGCTAATCCAGCTCGCCGGCATCTGCATCGCCGCAGCGGCTTCGACGGATGTTCTCACCTCCCTGATTTTCTCCATAGTCTTTATGGTTGACACCGTCGTCTGCTGTTTCCTCGCGAGCCTGCTCTTCAAACGAATTCCGAGATGGATCCGTGTGGCGCTCTATCTCATCATCGGCGCGGCTTGCGTCTTCCCCTTCGCTTATTTCGCAGAAAAAACGGGCATTTCGCTTAATACCCGTATGCAGATGTATCTTCCCCTGCTGGCGGTGAACTCGGTAACCTCCGTTCACTGCGAGCAGTTCGCCGTCAAAAACTCCGTCGGCAAATCGCTTGAAGACGCCTTCGCAGTCAGCATAGGTTTCGGCGCCGTTATGCTTATTCTCGGCATTATCCGCGAAATTATCGGCAACGGCACCTTCGCGGGGCTCGAGCTCGGTCTCGGCGTTCATCTCAGCGGTCTGCTTATGCCCTTCGGCGCCTTCGTGATTCTCGGCTATCTCGCGATGGCTCTCAAATGGTATATCAATAAATACCGTCCCGAATTCAACGAGAAAACCGCCGTCAAAATCAAAAGCACAAAGGTCGGTCTGCGTAAATACGAAGACGGCGAAGAGCCTTCGGGAGAGCCTCGCCGCAGCCCCGACGACAATCTTACCGAAATGGAATTCCTCTTCGGCAACGAACCCGAAGAGTTTGAAATATTCACCGAATTCTGGTCGCCCGGCGTGATTACCGCTCAGGATATCGTTACCGATATGGAAACCCTCAGGGAAGAACACGAGCAGTTCAGCGTCGAAACAGACAGACGCATCGAGGAACTGTTCACGAATATGGATACCACCATCGACTTCGAAGCCTTTGAAGCAGTGCCGGCGGAACCCGAAACGGAAGAACCGCAGACCGAAAGTTTCTTTGACGGCGATTTCGAAGATGATGAAGACGAAGAGTCCGACGACGGCGACGAAACCGACGGCGATGATGACGGAGAGGAGGGCGATGATTGATATGAATCTGTTCGGCGACCTTATGATAACCGCTCTCTACACGGCGTTTTTCCAGAACCTCGTTCTCTCGTTCGCCTACGGCTCGAGCGAAGCCGTCAGAATCTCCCTGAAACCCCGCACCTTCGGTATGTTCACGGCAATGATTTCGGGCTTCGCCGTAATCTCCGCCGCAATCTGCCGTCCCGTTGACAGGCTTCCGTCCGTAATCGCTCTGCCCGACTCCGTTCACGCCCTCGTTTACGCGGCTGTTCTCGCGGGAGTTTACATCGTTACGGCAATACTGCTGAAAGCCATTTTCAGAGTGTCCGACCACTTCCTTACCAACCTCGGCATAGCGGCGCTCAACACCCTTGTTCTCGCGATTCCTTTCATCAACCGCAGGAGCGCCTACTCTCTCGCGGCAAGTCTCGGCTCGGGTCTCGGCGCGGGCGTCGCCTTTGTTGTCGCAGCCGCCCTGCTCGCGTCAGGCGTTCACAGAATGTCCGAAAACAAGGAGATTCCGCAGGTCTTCAAAGGCACTCCCGTAATGTTTCTTTACATCAGCCTGCTGTCGCTCGGTTTCGCGGCGTTCTCGGGCAATTCCGTATTCTCATAAGCGAGGCGATATTATGAAGCGAAAAACTATAAAACGAGCCATCCGTCCCTCCGAGCGCGAAAGCATAACGGAGTTCTCAACCTCCTTCGGCGCGGGACGCGACTATGAAATGCGGATAAAACGCAGAAAAATTCTCGGCGTAATCCTGACCGTCCTGCTGACCGTCCTGCTTATCACAATCGGTTATTTCGTGACGGAAACATTAATCAATATTTCGGAACTTCCCCCGCGGTAAAATCGGCTTGACCGGAGCAGAATTATGAAAGAAAACAGACCTGAACAGCGGATAAAATTCCGCACCCGCAAACAAAGTGAATCAAAGAGTCTGCGCAGATTCGCCCTCATTCTCGTCGCCGTCCTCATTTTCGGCGGCGCCGTCTCCGTTTTCGCGTTCCTTAAAAACTACAATTTCGATTTGTCAGAAGTCTTTGAAGGCACCCGTGAAAACACAGAGGAAACAACAACCGCGTCCGCGCCTCTCAATATAAAGAACGTCAACTGCGACATACTCCTGTTCTGCGGTCCCGACAACCGCGAGCGCATCGACTTCATCTCCTTAATCAAGGTGAAAATGCCCGAAAACTCTTTTACCGTTCCGATCCGTCAACCGCTCTCGCCCAGGTTTACCACGACAGGGGCATTGACGCTCTCAAAGCCGCCGTCGCCGAGTATTCGGGCGTGTCTCCCGACAGATACGTTTATTTCAACGACACCTCGTTCAAGGTAATCGCCGACAGATACGGTCCCTATAAAGTCTCCGTTGACCCGGGCGTCGAATACAAGGGCAGCGACTTCGTTTTCATCCTTCCAAAAGGCAGACACACAATGGGCGGCGATATGCTGCTGAAATATATGCGGTGCCTTCCCTCCATCGATTTTTCAAGGGCAATGGTCACGCAGTCCGACATTATCAAAATGATACTCACCCAGGCTCTTGTTCCCGAAAATTCGGGCAACCTCATAAACAGCTACTCATCCCTCGCGAACCATCTCACAACGGATATTTCCATCGTTGAGTTTTCCGATGTCGCCGACAGCGTCAAAGCGATGATGGAAAGCGAGGATATCACATACACAACCGTCACCTCGGCGGCAGAATACATTGAGAACTGAAACTATGAAATATAAAGTAGCAGCGGCGGTAATCGCCGTAATCCTGTTCGCTGTCGTGCTCAAGGCGATAGGCGATTCCGACCTTATCACCATTGAAGACACCGTCTCGAGAGCGCAGCACACAACTCAATATTCCTTCACTCCTCCGTCTGTCGCGGACTCCTCCGTCAATTACTCCATCCCCGAACAGACCGCGTCGGAGGGCAGCCCTTACAAGTATTATTATTTCCGCCTCAACGAGACCGAAAAAAAGGCTTACGACAACATTCTCGGCAAAATCTACGATATGCCCGAGAAGGTGCGTATCCCCTCGCTCGACCAGGATGAACTCAACAACACCTTCGAGGCTCTGCTTTACGACAACCCCGACCTGTTTTTCGTCAGCCCGAAATGCACGCAGATTTCCATAGGCTCTCTCGCCTATCTGTCTCTCGAATACCGTATGTCGAAAACGGGTTACAAAGCCGCGCAGACCAAATCAACAACGCCTGCGACAAGCTCATTTCATCGCTCACCGCCCCCCGCGATGAGTGGAGAACCGAGCTAGAAATACACAACGCCCTTGTCGATATGCTCGAATACAAATTCACCGAAGAGCCCGACGATTTCTCGACCGTTTACGGAGCGCTCATAAACCGCGAGGCCTCCTGCGAGGGTTACTCAAAAGCGGTAAAGTATATTTTCGACAGGCTCGGAATCGAATCCTATGTCGTGGCGGGCAGGGCGACCGACTCCGACGGCTCGTCCGAATCGCATATGTGGAATATCGTGAAAATCAACGGCGTTTACTGCCAGCTCGATGTCACCTGGGACGATCCGGTAAAAAGCAAATACCGCACCTACGCCTATTTCAACCTGACCGACGAGCAGATAAACTACGACCACAGCAGCTGGCACTTCGATTACGACTGCACGAGCGCGAGCCAGAGCTATTATGTCGTGTCCGGTCTTTACTACACCTCATACAGCGAGGCGGATAACGAAATGCTCGCCCAGGCTGTCGCGAGGCAGGTTGACGGCGGCGCCGAAACCTTCGAAGTGCGCTTTTCCTCCGCCGCGGCATACAGCACGGCGCGCAGAGTGCTCATAGACGAGCAGAACATTTACGAGGTCCTTTACAAAGCGAAAAAATACGGCAGTGTCAGGAACTACTCGCACACCTCCCTGACATACGCCGACAGCGAAAGCACTTATATAATGACATTTTTCCTGAATTTTGAATAAGGAGACGCTATGGACAGAGAAAGAATTGAAGCGGCGGTCCGCGAAATACTCGCGGCTGTAGGCGAAGACCCCGACCGTGAGGGTCTTGTCGAAACTCCCGCCCGTGTCGCGAGAATGTATGAGGAGATTTTTTCGGGGCTCACCGACGACCCGAAAAGGCATCTCAAATTCTTCGACGAAAACGGCAACGATGAAATGGTGGTAGTGCGCGATATCCCGCTTTACTCAATGTGCGAGCACCACCTTCTCCCCTTTATGGGCAAGGCGCATATCGCCTACATCCCCTCCGACGGCAAGGTAATCGGGCTCTCGAAACTCGCGAGAATCGTTGACACCTTCGCCCGCCGTCCCCAGTTGCAGGAACGCCTGACGGCTCAGATAGCCGACTTTTTAAACGATGAAATGGCTCCGCTCGGCGTAGCCGTCGTCATCGAGGCGGAGCATCTGTGTATGACAATGCGCGGAGCGAAAGCCTCGGGCGCGCAGACAAGAACATCCGCCCTTCGCGGACTTATGCGCTCGGACGCCCGCACAAGAGCGGAGGTTATGGCTCTTTTAAAGGGAGGCTCCGACTGATGGTTCTGCCCGCAGCTGACCGCACCCTTATTATGGGCATAGTAAACGTAACGCCCGATTCCTTTTCCGACGGCGGCGATTTCTTCACGCCCGGAAAAGCGGCGGCTCACGCGCTCGAACTCATCGGGCAGGGCGCGGATATCATCGATTTCGGCGCCAATTCCACCCGTCCCGGCGCGGTCATCGTCAGCGCCGAGGAGGAACTCTCCCGCCTCACTCCCGTTTTTGAAACACTCGAAAACAAAGATAAAACGCTCATCTCCGTTGACACCTTTTACCCCGAAGTCGCGGCTTTCTGCCTTGACAACGGAGCGAAAATCATAAACGATGTCAGCGGCGCATTCAATACGGAAACAGCGCGGCTCTGCAAGGAAAAAGACGCCGCCCTCGTCGTTACCCACAACCCCGAAAACGCCGACTCCGAAACACCCTATCCCGACGGAGTTACCGCAGACGTCCGCTCCTTTTTCCTTGACTGCATCGAAAAAGCGGCGGCTCTTGAATTCCCGCTTGAGAATCTTATTCTCGATCCGGGAATCGGCTTTTCAAAAAGCAGGGAGGACGACCTCGAAATTCTCCGCAATATGCAGTGGCTTAAAATGCGCCCCTGCCCGCTCCTCTGCGGTGTCTCCCGCAAGCGCGTAACTGCTTATGACGGCAATTCCCCCAAAGAAAGAGATTACTCCACCTGCGCCGCGAATACCGCGGCAATTTCAGGCGGAGCCGATATAATCAGAGTCCACAATGTGCAGGCGGCAAAGGGCGTCCGCTCAGTCGCCGACAGAATATATCGCAAGGGTAACTGATATGGATAAAATTATAATAAACAACCTTCATATTTTCGCTTATCACGGCGTAAACGAGGACGAAAAAGTAAGCGGTCAGAACTTCTATCTCGACATCGAGTGTTCGCTTGACCTGACTGCCGCCTGCCTTTCCGACAGCATCGCCGACACCGTAAGCTACGCGAAAATCATCAAGACCGTCAGACGGGTATTCCCCGAACAGAAAGACGATTTAATAGAACGCGCGGCAAGACGCACGGCTGACGCGATTCTGGATGAATACGATAAGATAAGGGAAGTCAAAATCACGCTCAAAAAACCCGAAGCGCCCGTAAGCGCGGAATTTGATTACGTGGCGGTTAAAATCAAGGTAAAGAGGGACTGATTATGAAAGCGGCAATAGGTCTCGGCACAAACACGGGCGACCGCGAAAAGAATCTTCAGTCGGCGGTTGACGCCCTCTCCCTTCTGCCCGGCACGAAAGTTACCGATATTTCACCCGTTTACGAAACCGAGCCCGTCGGCTACGCTGACCAGCCCGATTTTTTGAACGCTGTCTGCTGTGTTGAAACGGAACTTTCGCCCCGCGCGCTGCTCGGCGCCTGCCTCGGCATTGAAGCCGCCCTCGGCAGAATCCGCCTTTTTAAAAACGGGCCGAGAATCATCGACCTCGACCTGCTTCTTTATGAGGGCGTAACAATTAAGACGGACGAGCTGACCCTGCCGCACCCGCGAATGGGCGAACGCGCTTTTGTGCTCTGTCCGCTTGCAGATATTTTCACAGACGGCGCGGCTCTTGGCTTTGATTTCAGCGAAAAAATAAACTCCGCCGGTAAAAGCGGAGTCAATAAGACGGATATTTCACTTAAAAAGCCGAAAGACCGCCTGTAATGACGGTCTTTTCGGCTTTGCTCTTGCAAAGCAAATGAGTGGAGTTTGGGACGGCTTTTGCCATCCCGTTTAATATCAGGAACGATAATGGCGTAATGTTCTTTCGTTGTTTACATTATAATAAATGAATTATTAAAAATCGAGTAGGAAAAACATTAAGAATTATTAAGAAACGGTTGAGATTTTATTAAGATATGTAACACGTTGCAGCCAAAACAAAACTCCGCCCGAAAAGCGGAGTTGAAGAACATTGATTATGAAAAAGATATTGCATCTTTGAAACACCAGTTCAAAAACTGCGCAGTTTCCATAACAACATCCATCAAAAACTCAGGTAGGGTGTAATCTAAATGCCTTCTGATTATGTTTAATTCAGAATCAATTGTCGAATTACCTGTATAACCGATATAATCATCAAGTACAAATACATCTTTTGGATCCTTGCAATGTATAAAGCCATCATAATAATATGAAATATTCTGTTTATACCTGTTGTAATTTTCGGAAAAACTCAGGGATTCACATTTACTATCCGATAAAAAAACAAAACTGTCGCAACTTGAATCTTTTGTTATAAAAATGTATAGATTTAATCCATCCATATAATGACAATACGCTTTGATTTTCAGACCGCCTTCATAAGTTTCAGCGCCTGTTTTAACCTCAACAGTTGTTCCGTTATTAAAAACTGCCGTTATGTATTCGGGATATTCCACAAAACCATAACTGCCGTCATAGTAAACATAAGCAAAGGGCTCAAACCCTTCGGGCAGAAGTATCTGTTCAATGCCGAATTTTTCTTTGAGTTCATCATCGGTCAAAACAATTCTTTCTGCATCCGTCAGCGTTTCTTCTGTCTGCTGTTCCTCTCCCACGGCATATGCGCCGACGCATATGGACGAAAACAGCATAAGAAAAGCCACCAGCAAAGAAAGTGCTTTTTTCATATTCAAACCTCCTGCATTTTAATCGGCATTTTTGGGACCCAAAAACGGAAAATAATAATCTATAAACTCTATTGTTATGCAAACGACATCAAACAAAAATTCATCCAAAAAATAATCACAGTTAAACAGTTCTTCGCGTCCTTTGTAAAATCCGTTTTTAATGTCATTAATAAAGTTGCCGTCAAAATAAAAACGCTCTGAATATCCCGGATTTTGTCCTGCAACGAGTCCTAAAATACACATTAAAATCTTTTCCGAGTATATTTTCAGGTTTTCGGAGAACGGCTGTTTCTCTGTTTTACAATCAATGTCAAATTCAGTTGTCACCCGGCGCTCTGTGTCATAAACATAAAGAAAAACAGCAAACCTGCTTTCTGAATCATTACTATACAGACAAGACCAGCTGATGTTCAGATTGTTGAATTGAACCTCATCACCGGTCAAATCAACTGTTGTTCCGTCTGCAAAAACAGCAGTTATATATTCGGGGTATTTTCCGCTGCTCTGGTCATAGTAAACATAAACAACCGGCTCAAACCCCTCAGGCAGAAGTATCTGTTCAATGCCGAATTTTTCTTTGAGTTCTTCATCGGTCAGAACAATTTTTTCTGCATCCGCCTGCGTTTTTTCTGCCTGCTGTTCCGCCTCCACGGCGTATGCTCCGACGCATAAGGACGAAAACAGCATAATCAGAACAAGCATCAAAGATACTCCCTTTTTCATCAAAAAACCTCCCGAGAATAATTCATTTATATAATAGCACGGCAGATGCCGTCATAAGAGTTAAAAAAGGTTATGTATTGGAAAACAGTTCTTTGGAATAATAACTTACAAACGCAGCGTTTTCCGAAATAATTATTTGTATCAAATAGAAAACAATAAGAATTCTGTAAATCGGATAATCAATATTATCAATACCGGTTATATACGGTATCATGACGTCATCCAGTCTGGGTCCGAAAGAAATAGAAAAAACTTCCAAAGAATAATTTGAAATAATATCCAATAAGCGTTTCGTATTCTCAGCAAAAGACGCTTCCTCTTTTTCGCAATCAATCTCAAAGACATTTGCATATCCCGGAGTAACATAAACATAAATGTAAAATACAGAAGAAGAGAAATTATGTCCGGTTACCGTAATTTCTATATCACCTTTATAATGATAAACACGACCTTTTGCTTTTATCTCTACTGTCGTTCCGTCATCAAAAACAAACGTCAGATATTCCGGAAATATACATCCTGAACCGCCGTTATAATAAATATACTCAATCGGCTCAAATTCTTCCGACAAAAGTATCTTCTCTATCCCGAATTTTTCTTTGAGTTCATCATCGGTCAGAACAATTCTGCCGTCTTCCGTCTCAACCTTTCCCTCTGTCTGCTCCGTCACGTCATCTGCGGCGTATGCTCCGACACAGACCGTCGAAAACAGCATAAGAAAAGCCATAAGTAAAGAAAGCGCTTTTTTCATATTAAGACATCCTGCCCTTTAATCAATATTTTTGGGAGTCAAAAACGGGAAAATAGTATCCGTTAGAATTATTGATTATGAAAAAGATATTGCTTCTTTGAAACGATAGCTCAAAAACTGCGCAGTTTCTATGACAACATCTATCAAGAATACAGGCAACGGGTAACGAATTAATTGCCCTCTGATTGTATTTAACGCAGAATCAATTGCCGAATTGCCTGTATAAACGCTATCCATAACTAAATCAAAATCTTTTGGATTGTAGCCATGTATAAAACCATTATAATACTCCGAAATATTCTGTTTATACCTGTCGAAATCTTCGGAAAAAGGCAGTGATTTCCATTTACAATAATCAAGCGAAAAATCAAAACTGTTATCTTTTGCATCTTCTGTTATATGAATACGCAGATTAAACCTTCCGTCTAAATCATAATGACAATACGCTTTGATTTTCAGATTGCCTGCATAAGTTTCAGCACCTGTTTTAACCTCAACAGTTGTTCCGTCATTAAGAACAACCGTTATATATTCGGGCGGTTTTTCAAAATAATAACAGCCATCATAGTGAACATAACCAACGGGTTCAAACCCCTCCGGCAGAAGTATCTTCTCTATCCCAAACTTTTCTTTGAGTTTATCATCGGTAAAACTAATTCTTTCTGCATCCGTCTGTGTTTCATTAGCCGCCTGTTCCTCCACGGCGTATGCTCCGACGCATAAGGACGAAAACAGCATAAGAAAAGCCATCAGCAAAGAAAGCGTTTTTTTCATTTCACAAGCCCCCTGTTTGTTCTTAAACAATATATTATCATATTATATCCGCCGAAATTAAAACAAAATGTAAAGAGTTTATAAAATATGGAAGAATTCACAATCAAACCGATAGCGAGAATTAAAAGCGACTTCCCCGACAAGTTCGGAATCCCGCGCCAGAGCGGAATTGTCAGCGGCCTTGTCTCAACCGTCGTTTTCGAAAAAGAGTTCCGCTCGCCCGAAGCGCTCAGAGGCATCGAGGGCTACTCGCACCTCTGGCTCATCTGGCAGTTTTCCGAGAACATCCGCGAGGGCTTCAGCCCCACCGTGCGCCCGCCGAGGCTCGGCGGCAACGAACGGCTCGGCGTTTTCGCCACCCGCTCTCCTTTCAGACCGAATCCGCTCGGGCTCTCGTGCGTAAAACTGCTCGGAGTTGAAAAAACAGAAAATGACGGCGCGGTTCTGCTTGTGGAAGGCGCGGACCTTATGGACGGCACTCCCGTCTATGACATAAAGCCCTACCTGCCATACACCGACTGCCACCCCGAAGCGGCAAGCGGCTTCGCTCCGGACGCTGAGGAATACACATTGAAAGTCGAAATTCCCGAAGATGAATCGGCGAAATTCCCTTCGGAAAAGTTAAACGCCCTTAAAAGCGTGCTCGCGCAGGATCCCCGCCCCGCCTACAAGGATGACGGCGGAAGAATCTACGGTATGCGCTTCGCGGGTTATGAAATAAAATTTAAAGTGAACGAAAAAACTCTTACCGTAACATCCATTGAAAAAGACAAATAATTTAACGGAGGAACTGATATGAATACTGTTCGTTTCGGCATTGTCGGCATCGGCAAGCAGGGCACACTCTACACAAAATTTTTCACAAAGGCGGGCTCCGTTCTGAAAGGAGCGAAACTGACCGCCGTCTGCGATATCGACGAAGGCCGCCGCGCTTACGCCGAAAAGAATCTGCCCGGCGTCAGAGTCTTTGAAGATTACAAAGAGATGTTCGCGTCCGGTCTTATCGACGCGGTTATGGTCGAAACCCCTCACTATTTTCATCCGCAGATTGCGATGGATGCTCTCGACGCGGGGCTCAACGTGCTGTGCGACAAGCCTGCGGGAGTTTACACAAAACAGGTGCGCGAACTCAACGAAAAAGCGAAGCAACACCCCGAACTGCTGTTCGGAATGATGTTCAATCAGCGCACGAATCCTCTCTATATCAAAGCAAAACAGCTCATCGACAGCGGCGAACTCGGCGAAATGAAACGCATAGTCTGGATAATCACCGACTGGTATCGCCCCAAAGCCTACTACGACCAGGGCGGCTGGAGAGGCACCTGGAACGGCGAGGGCGGCGGAGTTCTTCTCAACCAGTGCCCGCATCAGCTCGACCTTTTCACCTGGCTCGCGGGTATGCCCGAAACCGTAACCTCGCAGCTCGCCACAAGAGGCAGGGATATAAGCGTTGAAAACGATGTTACCGCGATGTGTACCTTCAGAAACGGCGCGAGCGGAGTTTTCATCACCTCAACCCACGACGCGCCCGGCACAAACCGCCTTGAAATCACGGGCGATTGCGGCAAAATCGTCATTGAAAAGGGCAAGCTTGTCTTTACCAAAAACGCCGTTCCCGAACCCGAGTTCAGCAAAACGAACACCGTGTTTATGGGCAAACCCAAAACGAAGAAAATCACCTACGGCGGCAAAGCTTATTACCTGCGTTTCAGAAAGCATCCGCCTCAGCACCTCGGCATAATCAAGAATTATACCGATTATCTTCTCGGCAAAACAAAGGATTTCACCGCCCCCGGCGAGCAGGGCATAAACGGCCTTACCTTCTCAAACGCCATCCACCTTTCGGGCTGGCTCGGAAAAACCGTCACCCTGCCTTTCGATGAGGATTTATTCTTATCCGAACTCGAAAAACGCAAGGCGGAGGAAACTGCCGCGAACACTTGATTTTTTACAATCTGTGCGTTATAATATTTACACACCTGTTCGGTAGGTAAATAACACATCATAAAGGAGGGCTGAAATGGAAAAATACACTGTTACGGGTATGTCCTGCGCCGCCTGTGTCTCCCATGTTGAAAAGGCGGTCAGGAGCGTTGAAGGCGTAACGGATGTTTCCGTCAGCCTTCTCACAAACTCGATGAATGTTGAAGGTCAGGCGGAAAGCGGAAAAATAATCGAGGCTGTCAGAAGCGCGGGCTACGGCGCCTCCCTTCAGGGAGAAAAATCCGTAACGGACGCGGAAAACATTCTGACGGATACCGAAACGCCCCGTCTTGTAAAACGCCTCGTTTCATCCGCCGTTTTTCTCCTCGCTCTTATGTATGTCTCAATGGGTCACGGTATGTGGGGTTTCCCCCTTCCCTCCGCCCTTGACAATCCCCTTTCAATCGGGCTCATTGAACTCATACTCTCATTAATCGTCATTGTAATAAACAACCGCTTTTTCACAAGCGGTTTCCGCAGTCTTCTGAAACTCGCGCCGAATATGGATACCCTCGTGGCTCTCGGCTCGTCCGCGGCGTTCATTTACAGCCTGTGGTCGCTGTTCTCGGTAAGCGCCGCTTATGTCAGAGGCGATATGGCGGCGGCAGCCGCTCACTCCGAAAACTACTGGTTCGAATCGGCGGCGATGATTCTCACGCTGATAACCGTCGGCAAAACTCTTGAAGCGCGCTCAAAGGGCAAAACGACAAACGCCGTTAAATCCCTTATGAGCCTCGCTCCGAAAACCGCGAATATAGAAAAAGACGGCGTCGAAATAAATATTCCCGCTTCGGATGTCAGAGCGGGCGACATCTTCCTCGTCCGACCGGGCGAGAGCATTCCCGTTGACGGCGTGGTCGTTGACGGTCAGAGCAGCGTTGACGAATCCGCTTTAAGCGGCGAGAGCATCCCCGTCGATAAAACGGCGGGCAGCGAGGTCTGCGCCGCCACGGTCAATCAGTCGGGCTTCCTGCGCTGCAGAGCCACAAAGGTAGGCGACGACACCCTTCTCGCCGAAATCGTCCGTATGGTCAGCGATGCCGCCGCGACAAAGGCTCCCATAGCGAGAACAGCCGACAAAGTCGCGGGCGTGTTCGTTCCGTTCGTAATGGCTGTCGCCCTGATAACCGCGGCAGTCTGGCTCGCTCTCGGTAAAGGCACGGGTTTCGCGCTCGCAAGAGCGATTTCCGTCCTCGTCATCAGCTGCCCCTGCGCTCTCGGTCTCGCCACTCCCGTCGCCGTAATGGTCGGAAGCGGAGTCGGCGCGAAAAACGGCATCCTTTTCAAAACGGCGCAGAGCCTTGAGCAGGCGGGCAGAGTTTCAACCGTCGCGCTCGACAAAACAGGCACAATCACCACGGGTAACCCCGTTGTCACAGATATAATCACAACAGACGGCACGGACGAAACCGCATTTCTGCAACGCGCCTGTTCGCTCGAAAAGCCGAGCGAGCATCCTCTCGCGAAAGCGGTCTGCGAATACTGCGAAAAAAGAAACATAACGCCCCTTCCCGTCTCCGATTTCGAATCTAAAACAGGCAGCGGAGTCTCCGCCCTCGTTGACGGCGTTAAATTCACCGCGGGCAGCGGAAGATATATCCGTTCGCTTTTCGATGTTCCCGAAGACCTTGAGGCAAAAGAGACCTCTTTTTCACGAAACGGCAAAACCCCGCTTTTCTTTGCCGATGAAAACGGCATTACGGGTATGATCTGCGTGGCAGACGCAATAAAGCCCGACAGCCGCGCTGCGGTTGACGAGCTTAAAAATATGGGTATAAACGTCGTTATGCTCACGGGCGACAACGAGCGCACCGCGAACGCCGTCGGCAAAGAAGCGGGCGTTGACAAAGTTATCGCGGGCGTTCTTCCCGGCGGAAAAGAAGAGGTTGTCCGAAAACTGAAAGAGCAGGGCGCCGTCGCGATGGTCGGCGACGGAATAAACGACGCTCCCGCCCTGACGGGCGCCGACATCGGCATAGCGATAGGCGCGGGAACCGACATCGCCATAGACGCGGCTGATGTCGTGCTTATGAAAAGCTCTCTCTTATCTGTCCCGCAGGCAGTCCGCCTGAGCCGCAAAACGCTTAAAAACATCCACGAAAATCTTTTCTGGGCGTTCTTCTACAATCTTCTTTGCATACCGCTCGCGGCGGGAGCTTTCATTCCGATTTTCGGCTGGACCTTAAATCCGATGCTCGGCGCGGCGGCAATGAGCCTTTCGAGCTTCTGCGTGGTCTCAAACGCCCTGCGGCTCAATCTTTTCAATATTTCCGACTCCCGTAAAGATAAAAAAATCACCCGAAAAAACAAAACCATAACCGAAACAGAGGAGAAAAAAGAAATGGAAAAAATCACCCTTAAAATCGACGGAATGATGTGCGCTCACTGCGAGGCGCATATGAAGCAGGCTCTCGAAGCCCTTGATTTTGTAAGCGAAGCCGTAACAAGCCACGAAGCGAACACGGGCGTGATAACTCTCTGCGGCGCCTTCGACGAAGAGGCGGTAAAAAAAGCCGTCGCGGAAGCGGGCTACACCTACAACGGACTCGCGTAATAACACTAAAACAAAAACCTCACGGGGCTGTCCGACGGACAGCCCCGTATCATTTTATATCCATTTTTTACAGCAGGTCCGCAATTTCGAGAATCATCTTCTCCGTCTTCTCCCAGCCTATGCAGGGGTCGGTTATCGAAAGTCCGTATGTCGTGCCGTCGGGCTTCTGGTTGCCGTCCTCAATATATGACTCAATCATAAGTCCCTTTACCAGCTTGCGGATATCCGCGTTGTGATGCATCGAGTGAACAACGCCCTTCGCTATTCTCGGCTGTTCAAACCACTTCTTGCCCGAGTTCGCGTGGTTCGTGTCAACAATAACCGCGGGGTTCGAAAGGCCGCTCTTCGCGTAAAGCTCGTAAAGATATTCAAGGTCCTCATAGTGGTAATTCGGAACAGACAAGCCGTCCTTGCCTGAATATCCGCGCAGAATTGCGTGCGCGAGCGGGTTGCCCTTGCTCTGCACCTCCCAGCCGGAATAAACAAAGGTGTGGCTGTGCTGTGCCGCGGTAATCGCGTTCATCATAACCGAAAGGTCGCCGCCCGTGGGGTTCTTCATGCCGACGGGTATGTCGAGACCGCTCGCGGTTAACCTGTGGTTCTGGTTTTCGGTCGATCTCGCGCCGACAGCGACATATGAAAGGCAGTCCGAAAGATACTGGTGATTTTCGGGATAGAGCATCTCATCCGCGCAGGAAAATCCCGTCTGCTCAAGAGCGCTTATGTGAAGCTTGCGGATTGAAATAAGCCCTTTGAGCATATCGGGAGCGTTGTTCGGATCGGGCTGGTGAAGCATCCCCTTATAGCCGTCGCCCGTCGTGCGCGGTTTGTTTGTATAAATACGCGGGCAGATGACGATTTTGTCGCTGACCTTGTCGGCAACCGTGCGCAGGCGTGAGATGTAATCGAGAACGGCGTCTTCCCTGTCCGCCGAGCAGGGACCTATAACGAGCAGGAACTTGTCGCTCTCGCCTTTGAATATCGCCGAAATCTCGGCGTCGTTCTTCTTTTTTGTTTCCTGCATTTCCTCGGTGAGCGGATACATCTCCTTGATTACTCTCGCCGTGGGCATTTCTCTTTTGAAATCCATGTTCATAGTCATTTACCTTCTTTGTCAAATCGTTTTCTGTGCTCGGTTGAAAGTTTCATAAGCGAGCGCATTTCATCCGTGTTTTCATCTTCTATAGCTTTTCTGAGATTCGCGAAAGCGTTCTCAAAAAGCTCCATCTGCTTTAAAAGCTCCTCTTTGTTGAGCAGGAACAGCTCGCTCCACATAACGTCGTTTATGTTCGCGATTCTCGTAAGGTCACGGAATGAATCGCCCGTGTATTTCTCAAATCCGTCTGTGTTTCGGCAGGTCATAAGCGAAACCGCTATGCAGTGCGTGAGCTGCGATAAGAAGCCTATCATCTCGTCATGCTCCTCGGGTGTAAGCGTTGTCACCGTTTTGAAGCCGAGCGTCTCACCGAGGCTTTTGCAGATTTCAACCGCCTCCCGCGTGTTTTTCTCCGTCGGCGTCACAATGTAATTCGCCTGGCGGAAAATCTCCTTTGTCGCGTATTCAATTCCGCTTTTCTCGCTGCCCGCCAGCGGATGAGCCGCGATGAATTCAACATCGGGGCGGAGCATCTCCTGTATCTTATAAACTATACAGCCCTTGACGCCCGTAACATCGGTGATTACCGCTCCCGCTTTCAGACAGCGCTGATATTTTTCAATCCACTCAACGAATATATGTGGATAAAGCGCGAAAACAACAATGTCAAAACGGCTCATATACTCCTGCGTCACTTCGGTTTCGCCGTGAGCTATCCAGCCCTTTTCAAGCGCGAAATCCAGCGTCTCCCGCCTTCTCGCGACGGCTCCGACCTCATAGCCCTCGTCCGAGAGCGCCTGAGCGTAGCTGCCTCCCATAAGACCGAGACCGACTATGCAGATTTTCAGTTTTCTGTCAAGTTTCAATTCGCACCTCCGCAGAAAGTGTTCCGAGCGTTTCAAAATACCGCGGAAAACTCTTTTCAATCGCCTGCGCTCCGCTTATCCTGCCCCCCGTCACGCTCGCGAGAAGGGTCAGCGCCATAACAATTCTGTGGTCGTTGTGGCAGGATAAAACCTGTCCGGGAGTTTTCAGCGGGCAGTCGTAAATCCTTACGCTGTTTTCGTTTACTTCTGTCCTTACTCCGAATTTTTCAAGCTCCTCCGCCATGGCGGAAGCCCTGTCGCTCTCCTTGATTGCCAGCCTTCTCGTGCCCGTAAACACCGCTCCGTTCTTCGCGGCGGCGACGGCAAACAGAACGGGAGCGAGGTCGGGACAGTCGCTCAGGTCAATAACTGCGTTTTCCTCTTCGAGCATCCCGAACGCCTCAACGCAGAACCTGTCGCCCTGAACGCTGTTTTCGTCAAGCCCCGTCACCGCGACTTTTCCGCCGACACAGTTGAACGCCAGCAGAGCGGCGGCGTTCGACCAATCGCCCGGAACAGTCATTTCCGTTTCTCCGTATTTCTGTCCGCCTTTTATGTAAAATATGTTCTTCTCTTTCTCAATTATCTCAACGCCGTATTTTTTCAGAACGTCCAGCGTTATGTCAATATAAGGCCGCGATTCAACGGGCGGCGTGATTTTCAGCACCGAATCGCCTTCAACAAGCGGCAGCGCGAGTAATAGTCCGGTTGCGAACTGACTGCTTATATCGCCCGCGATTTCATACTCTCCGCCCGTGAGCCTGCCCGTGATTTTTATTTCCGTGTCGCTCTTTTCAATCTTTATTTCCTTTTGCAAGAACAGATTTTCGTAAATGCCGATACCTCTCTCAACAAGTCTCGGCGTTCCCGTAAACACGGCGCCGTCAAGCAGAGCCGCCGCAACGGGGATGAAAAATCTCAGCGTGCTTCCGCTCTCCCGGCAGTTGAAAACAGGTTCGCCCGCCGTCCCGCTCCTTGAAAGGATTTTCACCGTATCCCCGTTTTCCTCAATATGAGCGCCAAGCGCCTTTATGCAGTCGAGCGTCGCGGAAATATCGCTGCTGTATTCAATTCCTTTAACAGTACCCGAGCCCGCCAGAGCCGCGCAGATAAGCGCCCTGTGAGCGTAGCTTTTCGAAGGCGGAGCCTGCGCGGTTCCGTAAAGCCTGCACGGGTTTATGACAACATCCATAAATTATTCTCCGTCCGTGAGATAATCAAGGGCAAGCTTATAGCCTTCAAGCCCCCTGCCCGAAATTGTCTTTACCGCGATGTCCCTTATATAGCTTATCTGTCTGAAATCCTCGCGCGCGGAAACATCGCTGATATGCACCTCAACCGTCGGTATTCCGACAGCCTTGAGCGCGTCGGCTATCGCCACGCTCGTGTGCGTGTATGCGGCGGGATTGAAAACAATGCCGTCGATTTTATCAAAATACGCCTGCTGTATCGCGTCAACAAGAGCGCCCTCGTGGTTGGACTGATAAAACGAAATCTCCGCGCCCTTCTCATCCGCGTGCTTTTTCAACATTTCAACAAGATAATCATAACTCTCTTTTCCGTAAATATCGGGCTCGCGTATGCCGAGCATATTGATATTCGGTCCGTTCAGAACAAGGATTTTCACAGCTTCATCTCCTTAATCACCGTGTCTGCCGCCTCTGAGACTGTAATATCTCCGTCAATTACAATGTCCGCGGCTTTCATATAAACGGGCAGCCTCGTTTCATACATTTTCACAAGCTTTCCGTAATCATCCGAAAGCGGTCTGTCTCCCGCCGCCTGCAGTTTTTCAAGCGGACGGTTCAGGAACACAAGCGTTCCGTTTCTTTTCAGCGCCCTGACATTGTCTTTGTCAAGAACCGCTCCGCCGCCCGTCGCGATTACCGCGCCCGAATATTCCGCGGCTTTCGCCACCGCCTCTTTCTCTTTTTTGCGGAACTCCGCCTCGCCGTTTTCTCTTATATATTCGTGTATCGGCATCCCGACAATTTCCCTCGTAATGTCGTCCGTATCATAAAACGCCCTTCCCGTCTTTTCCGCAACGAGCGTGCCGACCGATGTCTTTCCGCTCGTCGGCATACCGATAAGCACAATATTCTTTTTGCCGTTTTCAACCTGCGTGAACGCCTTTTCAACAAGAGAAGCGTCGCATGGAATATCCCTGAAAAGCGCCGAAGCCTTTACTCCCTGCGCCGAGAGCATATAAAGTCCTCCGCAGGCGGGAATCCCTCTTTCAAGCGCGTCAAGCACAAGATTGGTCCTCAGCGGATTGTAAATCGCGTCGGCGACTCCCGAAAGGTCCGGGAACAGCGATATGTCAACGGGTCTTCCGCATCCGTGCGGAAACATTCCGACCGGTGTCGTGTTTATTATAATCTCCGCGTCCGTGTGCAGGCTCAGAGCCTCTTCATAGGTTACCGTCTTCTCGGTTTTCGTTCTCGAAACAGTCAGAATCTCCGCCGCTCCGAGACTGTCCGCGACCGCGTTCGCCGTTTTCGAAGTGCCGCCCGTGCCGAGAACAAGCGCCTTTTTTCCTTTTAACTCAACGCCGTGTTTTTCAAGCATCGCGGTCATACCGAAAAAGTCCGTATTGTAACCGTACAGTCTTCCGTCTCTGTTCACTATCGTGTTGACGGCGCCTATCGCCATAGCCGTCTCCGAGATTTCATCAAGAAACGGCATAACCGTCTGCTTGTATGGAATGGTTACGTTTATTCCCCTGAACTCCCTTTTTTCAATAAAAGGGTGCACCTCTTCGGGTTTTAATTCCCTGAGCTCATATTCATAATCCGCGATGGCGGCGTGAATTTCGCAGGAATAACTGTGCCCGAGCACTCCGCCTATCAGACCGAACTGCATAAGGGTTCCTCCCCCGCGAGATAATCCGTGCCGAAACGCTGAGCAAGCAGGTCGCAGACCGCTATCGCCGCCACGCTGTCAATGACGGGGCAGATTCTGCGGATAATCGCGGGATCGTGCCTGCCGCCGACGGTTATCGTCGTATTTTCGTTTTTGATGAAATCAACCGTTTTCTGCTCTTTCGCAATCGACGGTGTAGGCTTGACGGCGCACCTGAAAATGACGGGCATACCGTTCGTGATTCCGCCGTTTATTCCGCCGTTGTTGTTCGTTTCGGTGAAAATTCTGCCCTTGTCAACGCGCAGAGCGTCATTGACCCGCGAGCCGTTCGCGGCGGCGAAACCGAAGCCTAAGCCGAACTCAACTCCCTTTACCGCGCCGATTCCGAAAAGCGCGTGTGAAAGCACGCTCTCAACCGAGTCAAACCACGGCTCGCCCACGCCAGCGGGCAGACCGTAAACTGCCGTCTGCGTCGCTCCGCCCACGCTGTCAAGACTGTTTTTCGCTTTGAGTATTTCATCCGTGATTCTCTGTTTCGCGTTCCCGTCAAGCACGGGAAAATCTGCGTTTTTAAGCGTAATTATGTCGCTCAGAACATTGTCGAAATCCCTGTCTTTTTCATTTCCGCACTGCGAAATATGCGTGCCGATAATTATGCCCTTTCTTTCAAGAGCGGGCAGAAGAATACCGCCTGCCGCGACAAGAGCCGCAGTTATTCTTCCCGAAAAATGACCGCCTCCGCGGTAATCCTCATATCCGTGATATTTCCTGCTTGCCGCGTAATCCGCGTGCGAAGGTCTCGCCGTTCCGTAAGCGTAATCCCCGCTTCTCGTGTTTTCGTTCTTTATTACAATGCAGAGAGGCGTGCCTGTCGTTTTTCCCTCAAACACCCCGCTGAGAATCGAAAACTCATCGTTTTCAACGCGCGCGGTGTCAAGCGCCGACGAAGGTCTGCGCCTTGAAAGCTGTTTTTCAATTTCTTTTTCGTCAACGGGAATCCCCGGCGCAATGCCGTCAATTACCGCGCCCACAGCCTCGCCGTGGCTCTCGCCGAACAGCGTCACCGAAAGGCTCTGTCCGAAGGTGTTCTTCATATCGCTTTCTCCAGAAGTGATTTTATTTCGCCTGCCGTCATCTTTTCAAAGCGGAACGA
Organism: Oscillospiraceae bacterium; assembly: GCA_902787025.1. Taxonomy (GTDB): domain Bacteria; phylum Bacillota; class Clostridia; order Oscillospirales; family Acutalibacteraceae; genus CAG-177. Next base: position 20,081 of record CADAER010000002.1, read on the forward strand.
ACCCGCCTCATCCGACATGACAACCGTAATGTATGACGATGATTTTTTCTTGTCGTGCATAATGAACGGCATAAGCTCGTCCGCCGTCTGCGTGATTTCGCAGGGGAGTGAATACTTTTCAAGCGCCGCCTTTACCCTCGGCCTCAGTTTTTCTCCGCACACAGGAAGCATACCGAGTGCCACACATTCCCCGTGAAGCAGTTTTCCGTCCGAAAAGCTCTCAATTGCGTGTCCGGCTGTATGCCCGAAATTGAGCACCTTTCTCAGCCCCAGCTCCGTCGGGTCCTCTTCAACAACATTCTTCTTTATCATCAGCGCCCTGCGGATAATCTCCGTCAAGTCGCCCTCAAAATCTTCCGTGTTTTCAATAAGCTCCAGCAGTTTTTCATCGCTTGTAACCGCCATTTTTATCGCCTCGGCGAGTCCCGCGCTTTTCTGCCTCAAATCAAGAGTTTCCAGCGTGTCGGGATCTATCAGCACTCCGTTCGGCTGTTTGAAAGCGCCGACAATGTTCTTTACTCCCTCAAAATCAATCGCCGCCTTGCCGCCGATTGACGAATCCACCTGCGAGAGAAGAGTAGTCGGTATGTTGTAAAAATCAATACCCCTCATATAGCAGGAGGCCGCGAACGCGCTTAAATCGCCGACCACTCCGCCGCCCACGGCGACAACGCAGTCGCTTCTCGTAAAGCCGTTTTCCAGCATAACCGAGAGAAGATATTTGAAATTGTCGAAATTCTTCGATTTTTCGCCCTGCTCAATGCAGACCGCTACGGGCGCCTTACAGAAAGACGAAACCGTGCGCGGATATATTTCAGGCACGCCCGAATCCGTAACGACAAGCGCCTTGCGGTCAAGATTCAGATACTCTCCCGCTTTTTTCAGCGCCCCTCTTTCAAGGTAAATATTGTAATCCCTCTGATCCGAATGAACGGGAATTATCATATAAACTCCTCCGTTTATCTGTTGTCCGCGCTGTATGTTCCCACGAGTTTGACCCTCTCGCATATTGCCGAAAGCTCTTGCAGAAGCTCCCTGCCGTTTTGCGAATTGAGGTTGCCCTCTATCTCAACATAAAAATAGTAGTTCCAGGTAAGGCTCTTCATCGGCCTTGAGCGCAGGCACTTCATATTGCAGCCGTGCGCGCCGATGATGTTAAGGGTCTGCGCGAGAGCGCCCGCCCTGTTCTGCACCGTGAAAAAGATAATCGAGTTTTCGTTTCCGCTTCTGTTTTCAGGCAGGTCTGACTGCCTTGAAACGACCGCGAATCTCGTCGTGTTCGTGCGTATGTCGTTTATATCCGGCTCGATTGTTTCAAGACCGAACAACCTCGCCGTCTCATCCGACGCTATGGCGGCAATGCTTATGTCATCCGATTCCTTCACGAATTTCGCGGCAGCCGCCGTGTTCGAGTAATTCATAATCTCAAGACCGCGTCTCGCGATATACTGCGAGCACTGCGAAATCGCCTGCGGATGGCTTACAACCGTCTTTATGTCGGAAAGTCTCGCTCCCTTTTTCGCCATAAGATTGTGGCGTATCGGCAGCTCGATAACCTGATTGACATAGAGATTCCCCGAAAACAGCAGGTCCGTCACCTCGCCCACTTCGCCCGCGAAGCTGTTTTCTATCGGAAGCACCGCGCAGTCGTATTCGCCGTTTTCAACTCCGTAATAAGCGGATGAAAAATCCCTGCACGCGACATATTCGCCTTCGGGAATGAGCTTTTTCGCCGCGATATATGCAAACGCGCCCTCAACCCCGCTGTATGCGACCTTTCTGCCGTTTATAAGCTTACTCTGGTATTTTCTCGACTGCTCTATCGTGTTTTTCAGGAAGGAAACATAATATCCCTCAATCTCGCAGTCGGAAATATACGAACGGTTTTTCTCAATTATCTGAGCCTCCCGCTCCGCGTCGAGTATCGACAGCCCGCGCTCCTTTTTGTATTCCGCTATGGAGCGCACGATTTCCATCCTCTTTTCAAAAAGCTCCGCCATCTGCCTGTCTGTTTCGGTTATTTCTTTTCTGTAATTTTCAAGTTCGTTCATAGTGAATTTCTCCTTAATCAATTTATTATATTATATTTTCTTTTTTTAATCAAGTAACCCGGTTTTCGCAAAACAAAAAGACGGCTTCTTTTACCGAAGCCGCCCGTTGAAACTTATATTTTTCTCAACCTGTTATGCAGCTTCGCCGTGATTTTCCGTAATAAAAATAAAAGCAGCCCGCAAAATAGCGTGCTGCAAAAAACCAGAAAGAGACAGCGGTATTGACACGGCAGGAAACCTGACCGCGTGAAGAAACGTTATTGACTTTGCAGACGTTGTTCTTCATTTCAATACCTCTGTTTTCTGTGTCATACTCTTGTCAAAAGCATTTTTCTGTGTGTGTCAAACTGTAAATCAATGCCGAAATCGTTTCTTATCTGCCTGATTATGTAAGGCACACGGAAGGTAGAATCGAATTCCTTTGTGTATTCATTGAAAATTTCGGGAATGTGCGCGTGCCATCTCCAAAGATAAACCGCGCTCTTTTCCTTTTCCCTGTCCTGCTCGTAACGGTATTTGAGCAGGAATTCCAGCGTCAGCACCTTGTAGTCGGCTATGTCGGGATAAATCGTGTCGGGATTAATCTCCATAAACTCCTGATACTGGTCCGCGAACTTGCTCTCCATAATCTCTTTCGTGTAGTTCGGGAGCTTATCCTTTCTGTTGAGGCACATATCGCGTATGGCTATATGCCTGAATTTTTTTGCGGCCATCTCCTCGAACAGCTCGTAAGCCACGTTGAAAGCGGAATATGAAAAGATTTCGTGCAGAACGGAATTGAGAATAAGAGCCGACTTTCCGTAATCGATTTCGGGCAGCTCAGCGAGAGAGGAATAAACCTCAATGCCGTTTTCCTTCACAAGGGCGATCATCTTTTCGTCGTGGTCAATGCCGATATAACGGAATCTGCCGGGGTAAATCCTGTCGATAATCGTAAACAGCGAGCCGTCGCCGCAGCCGAAATCAACAAGCGTGTCTATGGAATGTTCGATTTTTTCAAGGAACCAGACCTTGTCCAGCATACCTTTTTCAAGCAGTGCAAAATATTTTTCGTTTACTTCGTTCATAACTTTCACCACTCAATTATTTCTCATTTTATTTGTTAACTTCGTTTTTATAATTATAATTTCAGCGTTTTTCTTTGTCAATATAGAATATTTACCAAATAAGTCTCTCCCCGCCCGCAAAACATAATCATTATAAATAAAGCGGTCAAACGGTTCAGCCTTTTCTCCCGAACGGATTGGGCACATTTCTGTAAAGCAGCTCGTATGCCACAAAGTATTCCCTGACATATCTCTTGAACGCCTCGCCCGGCGTCGGAGCCGACACGCGCAGAACGTTTTGAAATATATTCAAGTGATGGGTGATGCTCCGTCCTGACACAGAGGTTGATTTATAAATAACAAAGTGCTATAATAGAGAAAATTCAATATGTCAATTGAAATACGGTTTGAAAAGTTGTTTGCTGAGTAGAGTAAAGAGGGATCCGGTTCGAATCCGGAGCAACCGCCATTCCTGTGTTTGATGCATAAAACTGCCGGGACATTGTCCCTGTGGCTTTCTGCCGTTTGTTTTTATTGCATCATAAGTCAGAAACCTGCCGTATTTCACGGTAATCGTAAACTTTGGTGTGAGCGTAACGACCGGTGTGATGGTGTTTTGTGCCGTCCGGTCTGCGCTCTTTTTTTTATGCTCGGTTTGCGGTTGCAACGCTTTTTCAATGCGGAAGGAGGCGGGCGGAAGAACGAAAAAGCAACCGTAACCTTTGGCGAGAAGGTGCGAAATACAAAAAGAAAGGAAATAAACCATGTTTGAAAAAACAAAAAAACAACTGTCTTTTTTGCTGAGTCTTATACTCACTTTCGCTTGTATTTCAATGCCGCTTTCAGCGGCAGTTCACGCTGACGGAGAAATCATCATAAACAGCGCGGAAGATTTTGCCGCATTTGTTTCGGGTTCTGCCGAAGCCGATGCCAGACTTAATGCCGACATTGACCTCGGCGAATGGACAACCGCATTTGAAGACGGTTATTCCGGCACTCTTGACGGCGGAGGATTCAGCATAACCTATACCAAAACAAACCCGACAGGGAATTTTCATTCGCTTATCAAAACATTAAACGAGGGCGGCTGTATCAAAAATCTTACAATAAAAGGAAGTATGACTTTCAGTGCCGCAAGAACTTTCAACGCGCCTTTCGTTTATGAAAACCACGGCACAATTGAAAACTGCACAAATGAAATGACAATAACTTACAGCGGAACAAAAAACTGCCAATACTGCGCAGGAATAACCGCAAAGAACTACGGAATCGTCAAAAACTGCATTAACAAGGCGGATATAAGCGTGCGCAACTATGCGGGCGGCATTGTCGCTCAGAATTACTGCGGTCAGGTTACCGGGTGCACAAACAGCGGCAAAATCTCGGTAAGTAATGTTGCCGGCTATGCGGGCGGTATTATTGCCGCAATCTGTTCCGACACGGATACATATACAAATCTTATTGAAAACTGCGTAAACACGGGCGATGTAAACGGAGGCAGCGGCGAATACGGCTGTGCGGGCGGCATTGTCGGTCAGATAAACATCCCAACAAGCGCTTCAACTTACTCATCGAAACCCGAAATAACAATAAAAGGCTGCTCTTCAAGCGGCACTCTTTCGGCAGGCACAACCGACGAGTTTGTCGGGAAGAACAACAACTCCGACAACAGCACACTTACAATAGAAGCCGGCGCGCCCGCTCATCAGCACACCTATGACGACGGTGTTGTCACCACCGAACCGACCTGCGGAAAAGCCGGAGTGAAGACTTTTACCTGCAGCGGATGCGATGAAAACACAGAGGGTCATTCATACACCGAACCCGTGCCTGCAACAGGGAACCATACGCCCGGCGAATGGACTGCCGAAACAATTGAAGGCGAAGAACTGCTTGTTAAGCGCTGCACCGTATGTCAGGCGCTTCTTGCAAAAAAATCAGCTGCGGCAGCCGCAACCCTTGAAAATGCGATTCAGTCGCTTGAAGACGGTTTCTTCCGTCTGAAACCCGTTTACGGCGAAGACACCAATGTCTGCACAATGCTTTCGGATAAACTCGAAAGTCTCGGCTATGAAGGAATCAGCGTTTCTCTGTCATCCGCCGAAAACCCGGCAGACAGTGTTTCAACAATAGCCGATGACGGCACAATAACCTATTTTTACGCTGATCCCAATGTCTGGAGGGCCATGTATTTCAGTTCCATTCCCGTTGTGTTCACTCTTACCCTTGAAGATGCCGACGCAACTTATGAAAAGAACGCGGTTATTTACTGGGATGCCGACAAAGCGGCACAAGCCGTTGAAACACAGGTTGCGTCAAAAGTTACCGACGACACAATAAAAGGTGAAAATGAATCCCTTGACTCTGTTACCGGAGACCTTGTGCTTTACAAAGCGGTAAACGATGAAGACGGGAACAAAATTCTCTGGTCGCTGATAACCTGGGAAAGCTCCGACGAACAGGTAATATCCATTGATGACAGCGCACAGGCAAGCGCGGACACTCTTTTTGAGCCATACAAAGGAGTTGTGAACCGCTCGCTTGAAGACAAGGAAGTTACATTGACTGCAACATTCAGTTTTCAAAAAACCTCTTATGATGAAGCGCCGATAACAGTTACAAAAACATTTAATGTAACAGTCAAAGGAATGGGCGACGACATTCTTGCCGAAATGCAGCGTCAGCTTGATGAAAACTACACGGTTGACAAACTTAAATATATCGGAACAAAAGAGGTTATTGACCCTGAAGCGGTTACAAACGATGTTCAGCTTCTGATTCCGCGCACAAGCGGAATTGATAATTATAACGATTACACTTTTACCGTTGAGAGCGGTTCACCCGCCGCACAGGTTAATGTTGCGCGCCTCAACATAACAAGACCTCTGCCCGGCGAAAACCCCGCCGATGTTGTTCTGACCGTTACAATGACAAACAAGAATCACAGCGGTTTTTCGGTAAGCAAGGAACTTGAACTGACCGTCTCCCCCATTACGCAGGCAGAGATTGATGAACATCTCGCCCTTATGGAGCAGGTCAAAGCGTCTTTGTTTGAAGGAATAAACAACGGCGCAAATGAAAGCGCGGATAAAGTAACAAGCAATCTTTCATCATTCATCGAGGCGGTCCCGGACGGAAAAGGCGGCATAATCTGGATCCGCAATGTCAAAGATGTTACGGACGCGGGAATAACTGCCGTAAGCATTGACCCGTCTCACCCATCCGAACAGTGGGACCGTTTCAGATCATCCGACCCGAAAGTAATAACTCACGAAAATCTTCTCGTTACCCCCGCAAAAGAAAACACCGATGTAACAATAACCGTCTGCCTTTCGGATGAACAGTTTGCGCGTTATGCGGAACTTTACCCCGAAAACGCAGATTTTGCGGCGCTCAGCCGTCAGACGGTAACTGTTGAACTTACTGTTCCGGGAACCGACCCGGCTCCCGACAATCCGGACGAACCCGATGAACCCGATAATCCTGAAAATCCCGATGAAAACCTCTGCCCGCTCTGCCACAAGACTCACGAGGGCTTTTTCGGAAGAATCATCGCGTTCTTCCATAATGTGATTTATTGGATTATTGATTTCTTCGGTAAAATTTATAATTTTATAACCAAATAACAAAAGAGCCAAAGTAAAACCGCCGTTCTTCCGGGAACGGCGGTTGTTTTTTATATCATTTTCTGAAGGGATTCGGAACATTGCGGTAGAGCAGTTCGTAAGCCACAAAGTATTCGCGGATATACCTTTTGAAAGCTTCGCCCGGAGTGGGCGCGGAAACGCGAAGCACATTCTTTATGCCAGTGCGCCGTGCTATAATGCCCGCCCTGTGCATGTGATAGGAAGATGAAAGAAAGGCGATTCTCAGTTCATCCGCGCTTTTTCCCGCGTGCTTTTCGATTATCGGAATACCGAATTTAAAGTTTTCAAACGTGGTTGTGGATTTATCTTCAAGGAGTATTCTGTCGGGGCTCACACCCTCTTTTATGAGATAATCCGCGATTATCGCAGCCTCGGATTTTTTCTGATGCTCCCTGAAACAGCCGCCGCAGGGAACGGCAATAACATCCGTATGCTCGTTCAGATAAACCGCGGCGCTTTTCATCCGTTCATACAGCTGCGGGCTCGGTGTGTCCGCTCCGATTATGTCTCCGCCTAAAATAAGCAGATAATCGCAGTCATCGCGGTAATTCATATTCGCGTCATAAGCTACAAACGGCATATACGCCGCCGCTGTCGTCACGAGAAACGCGGCGGAGCCGCCTATAACTCCCGCCGCCGCTTTCAATGCTCCGTTCATTTTTCACACTCCTTTTTCAAGAAGGAATTTCACCACTCCGCCGTCGTTGTTCGATTCAATGATTCCGTCGGCTTTTTCCTTGATTATGTCAACCGCGTTCTCAACAGCGTAAAACTCGTCGCACGCTTCAAGAAGCGGCAGGTCGTTGTAATTGTCGCCGAAGCCCACAACCCTCGTGAAGCCGTATTTCTCTTTCAGAAACTCCACCGCCGTTTTCTTTGACGCCTTTTCATCGCAGATTTCCAGATAAAAGCAGTCGTCTTTGTAGATGTCTTTATAGTATTCGCACCTGAGACCCTCCGCTTTTCCGAGAATGTCCGCGGCAGGTCGCGTTTTCTCTTCCGTGTCCGAAACGGAGTAATACACCAGCGGTCTTTCAATAATATCGTCAAACGAATCGATTTTAATGAAAACCTTCCCGTATTTTTCCTGCCTCTCGCGCATAAAATCAACCGCGCCGGGCGATGAAAGATTTTCATAATATGTGCGAAGGCTTGTGCCGTCAATCTCATAGAAAAAGCCGGCGAGAGCGCAGGAGTGAACCGCCTTCACGATTTCCTCCTTCGCCTTTCCGTTTACGGGATTCACCCTGACATATTCCTTCTTTTGCAGGTCGAACACGCACACGCCGTTCATCAGCACGGCGGGAATGTTTATTCCCGTGCCGTCGAGAATTCCGACAACCGTAGCCGCCGTGCGCGCCGTGGCGACGCTTATGTTCATTCCGTTTTCACACAGCGTTTTCAAGCCCTGTCTCGAAAACTCCGGAAGCGTGGCTCCGCTGTCAAGCAGAGTGCCGTCAAGGTCTGAGATATAAAGCGTTTTACTGTTCATTTGCCCGTCTTTCTTCAAGATATTCGTCAAATGTAATCTTCTTGTCATAGCGGTTTTCGGGTGAAATGTCAATTATTCTGTCCGCTATCGTCTGCACGAACTGATGGTCGTGCGAGGTAAAAAGAATAGTCTGCGGATATTTTATAAGTCCGTCGTTGAGCGACGCTATCGATTCAAGGTCAAGATGGTTCGTCGGCTCGTCGAGAATAAGCACATTCGCGCCCGAGAGCATCATCTTGCAGAGCATGCAGCGCACTCTCTCGCCGCCCGAAAGCACCTTCGCCTTTTTGAGCGCCTCATCGCCCGAGAACATCATCCTGCCGAGCCACGAGCGCACATCGCTCTCAAACACAAGGTCCGAGTATCTTCTCAGCCAGTCAATGAGCGAATCCTCAACTCCGTCGAAAAACGCCGAATTGTCCGACGGGAAATACGAAACGGATGTCGTGACGCCCCATTTCACAGTGCCTTCATCGGGTTCAAGCTCGCCCGCGAGAATCCTGAAAAGCGTCGTTTTCGCGACCGCGTCCGTGCCTACAAAGGCAACCTTCTCACGCGGCAGGATTGTGAAACTCACATTGTCAAGCACCTTGCGGTCTCCGACCGTTTTTGAAAGATTTTCAACAAAGAGAACGTCGTTTCCGACCTCCCTGTCGGGCTTGAAGCCGACATAGGGAAATCTGCGTGATGAAACGGGCAGATCGTCAAGGTCAAGCGATTCCAGCAGCTTCTTCCTCGATGTCGCCTGCTTGTGCTTTGAAGCGTTCGCGCTGAATCTCGCGATGAATTTTTTAAGCTCCTCCGCCTTCTCCTGGTCCTTCTTGTTCTGCTCGCGAAGCTGTCTCTGACGCATCTGCGTATATTCGAACCAGAAGTCGTAGTTGCCCACATACATCTGCATCTTGCCGTAGTCTATGTCAACAATATGCGTGCAGACCGTGTTTAAAAAATGACGGTCGTGCGACACGACAATAACCGTGCTGTCAAGGTCCATAAGGAAGTTTTCAAGCCACATGACCGCCTCAAGGTCAAGGTGGTTAGTCGGCTCATCAAGCAGCAGAATGTCGGGCGAGCCGAAAAGCGCCTGCGCGAGCAGAACCTTGACCTTCAGGTCGTTTGGCAGTTCGCTCATAAGGCTTTCGTGCCACTCGTTCGTGACTCCGAGACCGTTTAAAAGTATTTCGGCGTCGCTCTCCGCGCTCCAGCCGTCCATCTCAGCGAACTCCTCTTCGAGTTCCGAAATTTTAAGCCCGTCCTCCTCCGTGAAATCCTCCTTGGAGTAAAGCGCCTCTTTTTCGTCCATTATGTCGCAGAGCCGTTTGTTCCCGAGCAGAACGGTCCGCACAACTGTGCAGTCGTCAAACGCGAAATGGTCCTGACGCAGAACACTGATTCTCTCGCCGGGAGTCACGCTGATTCTGCCGCCCGTCGGCTCAAGCTCGCCAGAGAGTATTTTCAGAAATGTCGATTTCCCCGCTCCGTTCGCGCCGATTATTCCGTAGCAGTTGCCTCTCGTGAATGTGATATCCGCGTGCTTGAAGAGAAATCTTCCGCTGTATGATAAATCAACATCAATTGCCGCAATCATCGGTATTACCCCGTTTCCGTTTGAATTTTTATAACTAACAGTATAGATTAAAACAGACCTTATGTCAAACAAAAAAGACCCGCGGGGAATTACCCCCGCAAGCCTTTAAAAATCATTTTGCTTAATATTTCACATCGTAGATTTTAAGGTAGTTCACAAGCTCCTGCTTTTCAACAGCGAGCGTTGTGCCGAGCGTCCTGCCCGAACCCTTTATTGTAACGTGGCAGACCTGGTCAACCGAAATGACCTGCATGGTCTCGGGGTTGTAAACAACCGTCGATGAGCAGTCGTGATAGGTCAGACTGTATGAAACATCGCTGAAAACAGCCGAAACAACGCCGCCGTTCAGATTCTCGTCAATCTCCTTCTTTGAAAGGGGAGCGAACACCGAACCCGTCTTGCTCTGAGGCTTCGAAGTCCAGTCGGGAGTAGGCTCGGGATTTGTTTCGCTGTTGAGAACAATTGTTATTCTGACATTGCCGTCGGGCAGCTCTTCGTATTTCGCGTCCTTGAGCGCGTTCGCGTCGGTCAGCAGACAGCCCTCTTTGTTGTATTTGACGGGCCAGAGATGCATATCGCCGCCCTTTTCAAACGTGTCGGGCTTCTTTCTCGCGGATTCCTCATCCGTCATAAAGTTGCCCGCGAGGTTGAGCGCCGCGTTGACAAAGGTTTTGCCGCTTGTGATTACTCTCGAATTCGCGTCGTCGGGAAGGCTCTGATACATAATCTCCTTGAAGCCGGGAGCGTCCTTCTTCGCCTTGTTCATAATCTCGGTGTAAGCGGCGAGAATCTCTTCCTTCGTTTCGGGAGTCTTCTTTTCTTCCTCCGTCGTCGTTTCCGTTTCGGTTTCGGTTTCGGTCTCCGTCTCGGTTTCGCCGGCAGTCGTTTCTTCGGGAACGGTCGTCTCCTCCTGTGCCGTTGTCTGCTCCTGAGTCGTTGTCTCCGCCTCGGGAGTTTTGCCGCCGCAGGATGTCAGCACTGCAAGCACGCACACAAGTGCGAGTATCACCGCAAGAATTTTTTTACAGTTCATCTTTTTAATCCTTTTACTTCTTTGTTCTGTATCGGAAATTCCGCCTTAACATACCAATCGGCGGAATAAATCCGCCGATCGATTGAATGTTAATAATTGTTTCGTTTAAGGTCAGATAACAACCTTGTAGTCAACTGCGCCGTAAACGTTCTTGAGAGTAGCCGAAAGGATACCGATTTTGATGGTGATGGAGCTGACGTTGATGTCAACTCTGTATTGCCATGTGCCGTTTACGATTCTGCCTGTTGACTCGTCGATTTTAGCTGTGACTTTCGCGTTTTTGTATGTAAGCTTGATGTTGTTGATGTCAGCCTGGTTAACTTCAACTGCGCTGATTTCTTTAAGAGCGGAGTCGATACCGTCAAGAACGCCGATTGTGCGGCCTACGGAGCCGTCGCCGCCCTTGGTGGAAGCGGTCGCGTTCTGGGGAACAACATCAAATGTGATTGTTGTGTATTTGCCGTCGGATGTTGCTTTCGCGTTCTGAACGTCGGAAACCTTTACATCGTCATGGTCGTGAGCGGGGATGTAGTCTGTTGAAGTGGAGTTCTTTGCAAGAGCATCTTTTGCAATTCCTTCAAACATGGAAACGATTCTGCCTACAACGCCTTCGCCACCGTTAAGAGCAGCGAGAGTCATTGTCTGATTGCCCGCGGGAGCGTGGCCTTCGGTAGCTTTTCTTGCCGCGTTGTAGTAAGCGACGATTTCTTCAGCGTCCGTTGAGTTGAGGCCCTTTGCGGCTTCTGTTGTTTCTTCTTCGGAAGTTTCTTCTTCTGTTGCGTCTTCGCCGGAAGCGGGTTCCGCGGTTACGTCTTCAGCCGAAACATCTTCGGATGTTGCTTCTTCGGTAACAACTTCTTCTGTTGTTGCTTCTGTGGGAGCTTCTGTTGTGGGCTCTTCTGTCTTGCTGCCGCATGCCGCGAAGCATACTACCACAAACGAGAGAGCGAGAAGAACTGCGAGAATTTTTTTCATTACTGATATCCTCCTGAATATAGATTTTCTGCGATAAAAGCGCCGAGCCGATTGCTCGGCACAAAAACGCATAATATCAATTAAAAATTTACAACAATAAAGGGGGTTTGTCAATACCGCAGAGCGAAAACTATTTATATAAGAAAAGACAAATCGGCGTTTTAAACAAATACGGTGCGCTTGTTTTGGGCATAACAGCGAAACCCGGTTTTTGCCCGACGGAACATCCCGTCAAATTCATATCCTGTTTAAAAAATATGTGACATTTTTTAAAATATGTGCTATACTATATAAATAGCGCCGAAAACAAACAATTTTGCGGAGGTATTTATGGCTGAAAAACACTTTGTATCGTGGAATGTAAACGGAATAAGAGCCTGCCTCGGCAAAGGTTTTTACGAGAGCTTTTCCTCTCTTGACGCTGATATCTTCTGCCTTCAGGAAACAAAGGTCGTTGACGGCCAGATAACCCTCGACCTGCCCGGCTACCACCAGTATTGGAACTACGCCGAGAAAAAAGGCTATTCGGGTGTCGCCGTCTTCTCAAAAGAGGAACCCCTCAATGCAACCTACGGTCTCGGCATTCCCGAGCACGACACCGAGGGCAGGGTAATCACCCTCGAATTTGAAAACTACTATTTCATCGGCGTCTATGTCCCCAACGCGCGCGACGGTCTTGTTCGTATCGACTACCGTATGAACTGGGAGGACGCATTCAGGGCTTATGTCAGCAAACTTGACCGCAAAAAACCGGTAATCTTCTGCGGCGACCTCAATGTCGCGCATAACGAGATAGACCTCAAAAACCCCAAAGCCAACAGAGGCAACGCGGGCTTTTCCGACGAGGAGCGCGGCAAATTCAACGAGCTTCTCGCGGCGGGCTTCACCGACACCTTCCGCTTTTTCTATCCCGACGCGGAGCAGCGTTACAGCTGGTGGTCCTACCGTTTTCACGCGAGAGAGAACAACGCGGGCTGGCGCATAGACTATTTCATCGCATCAAAACGGCTTGAACCGAATCTCAAAGACTCCCTCATCCACAGCGAAATCTACGGCTCCGACCACTGCCCGGTCGAACTCGTCATTGATCTGTAAAAACAAAAACCGCCCTGCCGGAGCAAAGCGGTAAACATCGATAAATCATACTTTTTCCGCGTCGAAATCAATCACAATGTTGTTTTCCGACGGCTTTAAATTCGTGTATTTCACACCCGCGGCGTCAAACATCCTTTTCGACGCCCTCGTCGAAGGCGAATCGGCGTATTTGTCCGAGAGATAAAACACCTCTTTTATTCCGCACTGGATAATCGCCTTCGCGCACTCGTTGCAGGGGAAGAGCGCAACATAAATCTTGCAGCCCTTTAAATCTCCGCCCGCCGAGTTGAGAATCGCGTTCAATTCCGCGTGGCACACATAAGGATATTTCGTGTCATATGTCTCGCCCGTGCGGTCCCAGGGGAACTCGTCATCGCTGCACCCCGCGGGAAAACCGTTGTAGCCGACAGACATAATCTTGTTGTTGCTGTTTACTATGCAGGCGCCGACCTGCGTGTTCGGATCCTTGCTCCTCTTCGCGCTCAGCAGGGCAATACCCATGAAATATTCATCCCACGAAATGTAATCTGTTCTTTTAGCCAAAATAAAATCCCCTTTCGGTTTACTGCTGATATTTTATCACAGCCGGAGGATTTATACAATAAAAAAATCACAAATTGACATACAGAAAGGTAAATTGTATCTATGGGACTTTTCACAAAGATTTTCGGCAACTATTCCGAGAAAGAAACAAAGCGCATAGCCCCCCTTCGCGACAGGGTTCTCGAGCTTGAAGACGAGTATTCAAAGCTCAGCGACGCCGAACTCCAGGCAAAAACGCCCGAGTTCAAGGAACGTCTCGCGAAAGGCGAAACGCTTGACGATATCCTGCCCGAGGCTTTCGCGGCCTTCCGCGAAGCATCCTGGCGCGTTCTCAATATGAAGCACTTCCCCGTGCAGATTATAGGCGGCATCATTCTTCATCAGGGCAGAATTGCCGAGATGAAAACAGGCGAAGGCAAAACCCTCGTCGCCACCCTTCCCGCCTACCTCAACGCGCTTACGGGCGAGGGCGTTCACATCGTCACCGTCAACGATTACCTTGCCCGCCGCGACAGCGAGTGGATGGGTAAGGTCTACCGCTTTATGGGACTTTCCGTCGGACTTATCGTTCACGAAAAGGAGAACGACGAGCGCCGCGAGGCGTATCTCGCCGACATCACCTACGGCACGAACAACGAAATGGGCTTCGACTACCTTCGTGACAATATGGTTCCCTACGCCGAATACCGCGTGCAGCGCGGCCACCCGTTCGCGATAGTTGACGAGGTTGACTCGATTTTAATCGATGAAGCGAGAACTCCCCTTATCATAAGCGGCAGAGGCGACAAATCCACCGACCTCTACAAAATCGCCAATTCCTTCGCCCACACCCTTAAAATGGCAAAGGTCAAGGAGACAATGAAGAAAGACAACATTGAAGACCTCGTCGATGACGACGCCGACTATGTTGTTGACGAAAAAGCGAAGACCGCCACCTTGACCCAGAACGGTGTCCGCAAGGCGGAGCGCTATTTCAACCTCGAAAACCTTATGGATGCCGAGAATATGACTCTCCAGCACCACATCAACCAGGCGATAAAGGCAATCGGCGTTATGAAGCGCGATGTTGACTATGTCGTCAAAGACAACCAGGTCCTTATCGTTGACGAATTCACGGGCCGTATTATGTATGGCAGACGCTACAACGAAGGTCTGCACCAGGCAATCGAGGCAAAGGAAAATGTCGAGGTCGCCCACGAGAGCAAAACCCTCGCGACAATCACCTTCCAGAACTACTTCCGTCTTTACAAGAAACTTTCGGGTATGACCGGAACCGCCATGACCGAGAGCCAGGAATTCCGTCAGATTTACAACCTCGATGTCGTCGAAATCGAAACAAACAAGCCGATGATAAGAAAGGACCACCCCGATGTCGTTTACAAAACCGTCAAGGTAAAATACAACGCCGTCATTCAGCAGATTGAGGAGTGCCACGCGAAAGGTCAGCCCGTGCTGGTCGGCACCGTTTCGGTCGAGAAATCCGAAACCCTCAGCTCAATGCTCAAAAAGCGCGGTATAAAGCACGAGGTCCTGAACGCCAAATTCCACGACAAAGAGGCGGAAATCGTCGCCCAGGCAGGTAAATACGGCGCCGTAACAATCGCTACAAATATGGCGGGCCGCGGTACCGACAGCATGCTCGGCGGCAACCCCGAATACCTCGCGAAAGCGGAGATGCGCCGTATGCAGTATCCCGAGGAACTCATCGCCGAGGCGACGGGCTTCGCGGAAACCGACGACGAGCAGATTATCGAAGCGCGCGAAACCTTCCACACCCTCGAAAACAAATACAAAGAAGAAATAAAAGACGAGGCGGATAAAGTCCGCGAGGCGGGCGGCCTGTTCATCATAGGCACCGAACGCCACGAGTCAAGACGAATAGACAACCAGCTGCGAGGCCGTTCGGGCAGACAGGGCGACCCCGGCGAAAGCCGCTTCTACCTCTCCCTCGAGGATGACCTTATGCGCCTGTTCGGCGGCGAGAGAATAACCCGTATGATGGAAACCCTCAACGCCGCGGAGGATATGCCGATTGAGGCGAAACTCATCTCCAGAACCGTTGAGAACGCCCAGAAGCGCATCGAGGGCAAGAACTTTGAAATCAGAAAGAACACCCTCGACTTCGACGATGTCATGAACCGTCAGAGAGAACTAATCTACGGTCAGCGCAACCAGGTGCTCGACGGCGAGGACCTCAAGAAGAGCATCAACAAGATGATGCGCGAGTGCATCGAGGAAAGCGTTGATTTCTACTGCTCCAAAGCCGTTACTCCCGCCGACTGGAACATTGACGGCCTACGCGAGAAATTCCTCGGCTGGCTTACGACGGAAGACGACTTCAAAGACGGTGACTTCGACCCCGAAGAAACGAAAGAAATGCTCATCGAGCGCGGCGAACAGCGCTATGAAGAGCGTGAAAAGATGTTCGGCGACACTCCCGACGGCACTCCGCTCATGCGCGAACTCGAAAGAATGATTCTTCTTCGCAATGTTGACTCCAACTGGATGGATCACATCGACGCGATGGATCAGCTGCGCCGCGGCATAGGCCTGCGCGCCTACGGTCAGACCGACCCCATCGTTGCATACAGAATGGAAAGCTACGATATGTTCGACGAGATGACGACAGCCATCCGCGAGAACACCGTAAAGCAGATGCTTACCGTTATGATAAAGACCGAGGAAGACACCAAGAGAGAGCAGGCGGCGAAGATTACCTCCACCAGCTCATCGGGTTCGTCCGACGGCAGCGAGAAGGGCAGAACCGTACGCAACAAGGCAAAGAAAATCGGTCCCAACGATCCCTGCCCCTGCGGCAGCGGCAAAAAGTATAAAAACTGCTGCGGCGATGTCCGCAAAGGTTAAAAAGCGAAAAAGCATAGACAAAAGGCACGGTTGCGACCGTGCCTTTTTTTAGTTAGGAATTAGGAGTTAGGTATAAGGTGTCAGGAGTAGGGGCGGTTATCAACCGCCCGTAAAAGCAGTTAGGAATCAGGAGTGAGGAGTCAGCAGTTAAGGGTTGCTCCGCAACGGTTTTATATAATTGCATTTACAAGATTATTATCAAACGGTAGGGCGGGATGACCACATCCCGCCGTTATTTATTTATTGCCTTTTGCGCGGTTGTTATTTGAGTAATTCATATTCAAACAACTTCTCGACAATATGGCTTTTATAATATGTTTTAAGCATTGAACGCAAGGAATCAAGATACCCGTTTAATGAAGGATAGTCATAGATGGTTTTCTCTGTTTTGCCTGTTTTAACCACTTGATATGTGTTTAATTCATTTTCGATTTGATATGTGCCATATGTAAATTTGCAATTATAATTTATTGTTTTTTTCGATTCAACAATTATATTGTTCCATAATTTAATTAATTCCTCTTCGTAAGCATCTAAATCCATATTTGATAAACTATCTGTTGCAACTGTTTCACCATTTGATTTATCAAAACTCAATTCATTGCGATAAAAGTGACCATCTAATCCATCAAAAGAAAGACATTTATTTTTGTTTGATAAACAAGTATATATTAAACATGACTTTATGAAACTCTTATCTTTTTTAAACTTATATCCCCCGTCAAATGTTATAAAAACACTTCCTTTTTCATACCATTTGTCAAACGGATACATTTTAGCAGCAAAAAGAACACATATATCCATGTAATTTGTTTTTAAAATATAATTACCCCGACCGTTAAAATATGGTAATCTCCCCATATCATAACTTGCTGAAACAGGACAAAAATAACCAATAACATCATCGTCTACATATATTTTTGTTTCTAATTTCTTTCCAGTTACTTGTTCACCTCGGCTATCACAAGCAATGTTTGTTTCATTTTGTCCAATATACCTTGAATTACTTGAAGACAAAGTTGTATTAACAGGCTTAATCTCTATAATACCAAGGGTTTTTAATTCATCGTTTTCAATATCATTTATTTCCAAATTAAAACCGTCAAATGTGTTGTTTTCATCAAATGACCATAATATACATCCTACACTCGAAGGCGTAGCATGAAAATGTTTCCGATTAAACAAAAAACCTTTTATGAAACGATATTCCGAATGGTTAATAATACAAAGTGATTTAAAGTATTTTACTGGAGAAAACAAGACGAAACTATCACCACTGTTTCGGAGATAATATTCGAATCCACTCCAAATAAACCTATTTGCAAAATCTCTTACTGTGCTGATATTGGTATTATTAAAACAGTTTCTCTTTTTGCTCATTTCTGTAAATACAAATGATGCTTTGTTAGCTGTAGTGTGTTTTTTCCCTTCCTCATCATATGCCTGGTTAATTGCTGATGTATCGTCATAAGGCGGATTTTCAAACAAAATAATTGTGCAATTAGGACTGTCAACATATTGTTTGATTATGGGGTTCTCGATATACTCTTTACTCATTGCATCGGCATTTAGAATAATACCATTGTCATAAACGACATTTCCCTCTGTCGGCGGTATAATATCACGGACCTTATCTCCGAACAATTCCATAAGCACTTTATATTCATAATATTCATATGTGCTTACCACACAATGTTCAATCAACTCATCGCCGTTTCTGTCGGTAAGTCCGATAAGCGCGGCTTCAAGATTACCTGTGCCGGCGCATCGGTCAAGTATAATATAATCGTTTCCCTCCGGAACACGGTCAACTGCCATCTGCACAAGTTCGGCTGCTTTTTTTGCATATGCAACCGGTGTGTAAAACGCGCCGAGATCCTTTTTTGAAAGCTTGTCATTAAGACAATCCATGAGATATTTGAATTTCTCATTGGATTCGCCGGTATATGCATTGATAAGCCCTTTGAAATGTCTGGGGTTACGGATTTCACCGACTACTTTTACGGCAGTTCCCTCTTTATCTCCTAAAAAATCGCCTTTTTTTGCTTTGGGGTTTTCGCTGTAATAACGCTCTGCCCAACCGACAATACAGTTTTCATCAATATTTATTGGCATATACATTTCATCCGTATTGACTTTGCGCCCTTTAAGGATTTTTTTAACTGTAGCCGAATCCTCTGTTTCGCTATAATTAAGCATATAATTATATTCGCCTGCAACAAAACCTTCATTGTCTTTGGAAGCGGCTCCGATATACACTTTATGAATATCGTCAAAATAGTCTTTTGATTTATAAACATAAACCGTTGTTGCGTTAAGGTCAATCAAAAGAATCGTCGCAGGGACAGATTTGCCCTTAATTCGCATACGGGAAAGATACTTAATTGCCTGAAGCAATGTCTTGTTCAGATTGTTGATAGTCAATTTGAATTCAAGGATATTACCATTATACACACCGTCGGTGTTATCAACGAGAATAGAATCATCCTCGCTATATGGAATACCATAATTATCAAAGAATTCAATCTGACCGTCGCGCTCAATTTCATATGGAACATTAAAATTTGCCATAAAGCCACCTTCTTGTTTGCATATTATTCAAGTTTTAAAGCAAAATATTTCTTGATAGTTAATTAAATATACCATCAAATTACTTAATAATCAATATTTATGAGGTAATATTTAATCAATCAGAAATTAAGGGTGGTTATATGGCGGTTGATTTGGGAGAAAAAATCAAAAATCTGCGGAAGAAAAACGGATGGAGCCAGAAAAAGCTTGCGGACAAACTGAAAGTTTCAAATGCGACAATCTGTAAATACGAAAGTTGCGCAATTACACCCACGGTTGAAATGCTTTGTTCTCTCGCCGCGATTTTCAATGTCTCCATGGACGAACTGTGCGGGATGCAGCCGAAAGGCACGGTTTCGCTCGCGGGGTTGAGCGACGGGCAGAAAGATATAATCCGGGAACTTACCGAAGATTTTCGAAGCGGCGCGGTCGCTTCAAACAAAGCGTCGCTTGAAAAATACGCCCTGCTCGGCAGAATCGTTGATGAATTAAAAAAATAAACCGAAGGTTCCGGATGATTGAAACCTTCGGTTTTTTGTTTTTTATTATGCGGGCAGTGTGCCTGTTTTTTGTTTTTTTATGCTCCGCATGTCCTTGTCGCGGGCGGATAATATCCGCCCCTACGTTTGATGTTTATCCCTCATTACTTTTAAAAAAGCACTGCCTTCGCAGTGCTTTTTTCTCAGTTATTCGCCGAACCCGCCGAAGCCGCGCCTGCTCCCGCCGCCGACTGCGCGTCCATAACCGCGTCAATGGCGAGCACAACCGCGAGCGCGCAGACCTCATCCGCTCCGGGAGCGACATCGAGTTCAAACATATCGCCCCAGCTCATCCACTTCTTGTGAATGGTTACTATCGGCGAGCCGTCCTTCACAATCACATAATCGTGCGCGAAAACTTCGCCCTGCACCTCCCAGCCGAGGCCGTTTACTATGTATTTCGGCTTTAAGAAAGTCATTTTCTTTACGATTTCCGCAACCTCTTCTCCGTTTACCTCAACAAAGAATCTCGGCATAAACGAGAGAACCTTCTGTCTGACAAACGCGACCTCGCTGCCTTCGGCGTTTGTGATATGCAGTTTTTTGCCGAGCGTGAAAATTTCGCCCTCAACAAAGTATTTGTCAACACCGTTTTCGTCTTTTATAGTTGATTTGTCTTTCCACGAAAAGACCTTCTGTTTCATATAAAGCTTCATTTTTCTTCTCCTTAATCGCAATCAGCGAGAACTTTTTTAAGCGTTTCTATTCCCTTTTCGAGCAGGTCATCGGGAATGTTGAGCGCGGGAAGCAGGCGGATTTTATCCTTCGCGCCGAGAACCAGCACTCCGTTTTTCATACATTCGTCAATTACCTCCGCCTTCGGACGCACGGGTTTCACACCGAGCATAAGTCCGAGACCGCTGATATTCTCAACGCCCTTCGCGTTTTCAAGCTGAGAGATGATATATTCCGATTTTTTCTTAACTCCCGCGAGAAGTCCGTCATCTATTCTGCTCAAAATGCTGCACGCGCCAGCGCACGCGGCGGGATTTCCGCCGAAGGTCGAGCCGTGAGAGCCGGGAGTGAGAATGTCGGCAGTCTTTTCACCGAAGATGCAGGCGCCTATCGGAAGACCTCCGCCGAGACCCTTTGCGGTTGTGAATATATCGGGAGTGAATCCGTAATTCATATAAGCGTAAAGCTCGCCCGTTCTGCCGTTGCCCGTCTGCACCTCGTCAATTACGACAAGCAGATTCTTCTCTTTCGCGATTT
The DNA here is from genome assembly GCA_902787025.1 of Oscillospiraceae bacterium. Taxonomy (GTDB): domain Bacteria; phylum Bacillota; class Clostridia; order Oscillospirales; family Acutalibacteraceae; genus CAG-177. The sequence goes on from CADAER010000002.1 coordinate 40,738, forward strand.
CAAGCACTCTGCCGACAAATTCCTTCGACAGCACGTGAATACCGCCCTCGCCCTGAACAAGCTCCATCATAACGGCGCAGCACTTGTTTTCCGAAGCGAGTTTTTCAACCTCGTCCGCGTTGTCCGCGTCCGCGTAAACAAAGCCCTGCGTGAAAGGTCCGAAATCGGTGTGGAAGCCGTCCTGACCCGTCGCCGCGAGAGTCGTTATTGTTCTGCCGTGAAAACTGTTTCTGAGCGTGATTATCGTCGAATAACCCTCGCCCTTGTTGACAAGTCCCCATTTTCTCGCCGCCTTGATGGCGCACTCGTTTGCCTCCGCGCCCGAGTTGCCGAAAAACACCTTCGACATCCCCGTCTTTTCGCAGAGCATTTCCGCAAGGTGAGCGCAAGGCTCGGTGAAATAGAGGTTTGAAGCGTGCGGAATCGCGTCAAGCTGACTCTCAACCGCCTTTTTCCATTCCTCATCCCCGATGCCGAAAGCGTTTACCGCTATGCCCGTGCCGAGGTCAATGTATTCTTTGCCGTTCTCGTCATACGCGAGCGAGCCCCTGCCCCTGACAAGAGCAAGGTCGAAACGTCCGTATGTGCCGGCTATGTATTTTTTATCCGTTTCCTTAATATTCATCATACAGCCCCCGTGAACATCGTGCCGATACCCGCGCTCGTGAACATTTCAATAAGTATGGAGTGCGGAATTCTGCCGTCGATGATAAACACCTTTTTGACTCCGCGGCGTATCGCCTCCGTGCAGCACTCAACTTTGGGAATCATACCGCCCGCGATAATCCCCTCTTCCATAAGGCGGGGCGTGTCGCTTACGCAGATTTCGGTAATGAGCGTGTTCTCGTCGTTCTTGTCGCGCAGAATTCCCGCGATATCGGTAAGCGAAATAAAGCATTCCGCTCCGAGCGCTCCCGCTATTCCCGCCGCCGCGGTGTCCGCGTTTATGTTATAGACGTTGCCCTCGTTGTCGCAGCCGACAGTCGAGATTACGGGGATATATCCGTTTTCGAGTATTCCCTCGACAATTTCGGGGTTTATGTTCGTGATTTCACCGACGAAACCGAGGCGTTCGTCGAGCTTCTTCGCCTCGATAAGATGACCGTCAAGACCGCAGACGCCTATCGCCTTGCCGCCTTTTATCTGAAGCAGGTTGACGAGATTCTTGTTGATTTTGCCCGCGAGCACCATCTGAGCCATTTCGGCTGTCTCGGCGTCCGTCACGCGCAGGCCGTCAACAAACTCCGTCTTCTTGCCGACCTTGTTTAAAAGCTCGGTGATTTCGGGACCGCCGCCGTGAACGAGAACAACCTTTACGCCGACGAGGGAGAGCAGAATGATATCGCTCATAACAGCGTCGCGCAGTTCGTCGTTAATCATCGCGTTGCCGCCGTATTTTATGACTACCGTCTTGTTCGAGTAGCTTTTGATGTAAGGCAGAGCGTGAACGAGAATCTCCGCCCTAAGTTCATTGGGAATCTTTTCCATATTATTATCCTTCTTTAAGTTCTGTAATCGCCGTTTATCCGGACATAATCGTAGGTAAGGTCGCAGCCCCAGGCTGTCGCTTTACTCCCGCCCGATTTCAAATCTATGTTGATTTTTATTTCTTTCTCAACAAGTATTTCCTTCGCCTTTTCTTCGCTGAAATCAATACCGGAACCGTTGACGCAGACGGTTATCGCGCCCGCGGCGGATTCAAACTCAACATCGATTTTCTCAACATCTACATCCGCTCCGCTGTAGCCTATCGCGCAAAGCACTCTGCCCCAGTTCGCGTCCGCGCCGAACATCGCCGCCTTGAGAAGCGATGAGCAGATGACCGATTTCGCCACCGTCTTCGCGGTTTCGTCATCCTTCGCTCCGCTGACATTGCATTCAAGCAGCTTCGTCGCGCCCTCGCCGTCGCCGGCGATAAGACGGCAGAGATAAACCGTAACCGCGTTGAGCGCCTCGCAGAAAGCGTCAAACTCCGCGCCCTCGGTTGTTATTTCGGCGTTGCCCGCCATGCCGTTCGCCATAATGCAGACCATGTCGTTTGTCGAGGTGTCGCCGTCAACGCTCACCATGTTGAACGAGGTTTCAACATCCGCGCTCAGCGCCTTCTGAAGCATCGCGGGTGAAATCGCGCAGTCCGTTGTGACAAAAACAAGCATCGTCGCCATATTCGGATGAATCATACCCGAGCCCTTCGCGATACCGCCGATTCTGCACTCCGTTCCGTTTATGTCAAAACTGAAAGAAATCTGTTTTTCAACCGTGTCGGTCGTCATAATGCCTTCCGCCGCCGCGCTTCCGTTCGCGCCCAGTCCCTTCGCGAGAGCGGGAATGCCCGCCGCTATGGGAGAAATGTCGAGAGGCTGACCTATAACGCCCGTTGAAGCGACGACAATATCTTTTTCGCTTATGCCGAGTTCATTCGCGCAGAGCGAGCACATTTCAAGAGCAATCTCCCTGCCGTTCGCGTTGCAGGTGTTCGCGTTTCCGCTGTTGCAGATAACCGCCTGGGCGTAACCGTCCGAAATATTCTCTTTCGTTACCGCAAGGGGAGCGCCCTTGACAAGATTTTTCGTGTAAACGCAGGCTGTCGCCGCGCGTTTTTCGCTGAATATGAGAGAGAGATCCCTCTTGCCCTTGTTCTTTCTTATTCCGCAGTGTATTCCGTTCGCGGTGAATCCTTTCGCGGCGCAGATGCCGCCTTCTGTCTGTTTCATATCATTGTTCCTTTCGGGTTATTACTCAAGGTCGAGTCCTGTTTCGCGGTCGCAGCCCAGAAGAATGTTCAGGCACTCAACCGCCGCGCCCGAGGCGCCTTTGCCCAGGTTGTCATATCTGGCGATAAGAAGTATCCTCTCGTCGTTGCCTTCAACGAAAATTTCCATATTATCCCTGAATGACAGCGCGTTCGAACAGATAAATCCCTCTTCGCCGATTTCCTCTTTGTAACGGACAAGCCCGTCGTTATATTTGTTTTTATATACCTCTTTAATGTCTTCCGCCGTTTTGCCCTCGCATAATTCTTTCGCGAAAACGGGAACGGTCACGCACATTCCGCTATAAAAGTCGGCTACTATCGGGCAGAAAACGGGAGCGTTCTCAATTCCGCTTACCGCGACCATCTCTTTCAAATGTTTGTGCTGCTGCGTGAGCCCATATTGACGCGGAGATGAAAGAGCGGCTTCTCGGTTTTCGTCCTCATACTGCGCTATCATCTTTTTGCCGCCGCCGCTGTAACCCGTGATTGAGTGACAGGTCAGCAGCGCGCTCTTCGGAATGATTCCCGCCTCAATAAGCGGATGAACCAGAGCGATGAATCCGCTCGCGTGACAACCGGGAACCGCTATTCTTTTGCCGTTCTTTATTCTGTCCAAAAACTCATCGCCGAGTTCGGGAAAGCCGTATGCCCAGCCGGGAGCGGTCCTGTGCGCCGTCGAGGTGTCGAGCAGCTTCACATCGGGGTTCTCAACGAGCGAAACAGCCTCAACCGCCGCCGCGTCGGGCAGGCAGAGGAAAGCCGCGTCGCAGTTGTTGAGCGCCTGCTTTCTCGCTTCTGTGTCTTTCCTGAGTTCTTCAGGCAGGGTTACAAGCTCGATGTCGCTTCTCGCCGAGAGCCTCTCAACTATGCGAAGTCCCGTCGTGCCCGCCGAACCGTCTATAAAAACTTTTGACAAGGTGATATCACTCCATTATATAAACTGTGCATAATAATACAACCTTGCCCTCTAAAAGTCAATATATATTCACTCTATATTCATTAATTTCGGCGTTTTATGCAAAAACGCCCGCATTTTATGCAATCAAGTGTGAAAAATTACATATAATAAATATCCCTGCGGGTGCAGGGATAAATAACTGTTATTCAGCTTCTTTGAGATAATCCGCGTTCACCCAGCCCGTCGTGCCGCGGTAACTCGTCTTCGCCCAGCCGTTTTCACACGCTTCAACCGTGATTTCGGTGCCTTTCGCGAGCCTCAGCAGCACCTCCGCGTCGGGTTCCGGCTCCGCCCTGAGCGTGAGCGGGCTCTCTCTCGTGTTCACGATATATCTGCCGGGCTCAAGCTTTGTCATACGGTTTATCCTGAAATAAACCTGACCGGGCTGCAGCTCCTCGCCGTAGGCCTCCGCCAGATCGGAAACGGAGCAGATTCTGTAACCCATCCCCGCGAGTTCGGGAATAACAATCTCCATAGTCTCCGCGGTGAAATCATAAATGTCGTGCATAAGAACAATGGCGCCGGGGTTCCCGTCAACCTGGTCGATAATGTAATCCGCCAGATTTCTCGCCGCCTGCGCGTTGCCCGCGCTGCCCTTCTTGCGCCAGTCGTTCGTGTCAACGCACCAATGGATAATCGCGTAGTCGAGCTTGCCTTTGAGGTTTGAGAACGCTCCTCCGGGCGGCCGCATGAGCGTAGGCCTTATGCCCGTCGCCTTTTCTATGGCGTCGCTCGTCGTCTCAAGCTCCTGACGGACCGTATCCATTGAAAGATTGTTGAGACTTGTCTTGTGATTCTGCGTGTGGTTGCCTATCTCGCAGCCGAGAGTGACAGCCCTTCTCATAACGGACGCGTTGTTTTCGTTAATATTTCTGCCGATTACGAAAAACGTCGCCGTGAAGCCGTATTTCTCAAGCTGGTCGAGTATTCTGTTCGTGGTGGTCGTGCCGGGACCGTCGTCAAAGGTGAACGCCACCATTTTGTCAAGCTGTTCCTGCGTGTATTTCGGTTTCGCGGGTTCGGTGAATTCCGCGACGGTGCTGATTTCCGCTTCCGTTTCCTTTTCGGTAATATCGCCGCCCTTGTTCACCGAGCAGCCTCCGAAAATCAGAAGAACCGCGAGCATAACGGCGATAACAGAGATTATCCTTTTCATACTGCCTCCGTAAATAGTGAAATAAACAGTTCAGTATTATAATATCACCTGCGGGTAAAAAGTCAATTATCAAAAGTATTACAAATATATATTCCTTGACACGGGCGGGTTTAAAGTATATTATTATAGCCCGACTTAAAATGAAAGAGGCAGTCCTTATGCTTGACGTTCTTCTTGACACGCTCAAAGACAATGCCAAGTTAATAGTTTTTCTTTATGCGACATATCTCCTTATGGAGTTCATCGAGCATAAAACCTCCGAAAAGGCTGAGGAGACTATCCGTAAAGCGGGCGCCGTAGGCCCCCTCGCGGGCGGTCTGCTCGGCATAGTCCCCCAGTGCGGTTTTTCCGCCTCCGCGTCGGGCTTTTACGCGGGCAGGGTGATATCTCTCGGCACTCTCATCGCCGTGTTTTTATCCACCTCGGATGAAATGCTCCCCGTCTGCATTTCCGAACAGGCGGATATCAGAGTAATCGGCAAAATTTTGGCCTTCAAAGCCGTGTCGGGCATCGTGCTCGGCTTCGCGGTTGACGGAGTTATGCGTATTCTGAAAAAGGGCAAAAAGCCCGAGGCGATTCACTGCCTTTGTGAAAACGACGACTGCCACTGCGAGGAGGAGAGCATCTTCCTTTCCGCCCTTCACCACACAATAAAAATAGCGGTTTTCATTCTGATAATTACCTTCGCGCTCAACACCGCAATTTATTTCATCGGCGAAGACAGATTAAGCAGACTCTTTGTCGATATTCCCATAGTCAGCTGCGCTGTATCTGGCATCGTCGGACTAATTCCGAACTGCGCCGCGTCGGTAGTAATCACCGAGCTTTATCTTTCGGGAGTAATCAACACGGGCGCCATGCTCGCGGGTCTCCTTACAGGTTCGGGCATAGGTCTTCTCGTTCTCTTCCGCACAAACAAAAACATAAAGGAAAACATCGGCGTAGCCCTTCTTGTCTATATCCTCGGCGTCGCCGCCGGCAGCCTCGTCCAGCTCACCGGCATAACGCTGATGTGAAAAAATGTCGATATAAACAAAACCGCCAAAAAGGCGGTTTTTTCATTGAACGGATTATTATTTTCACCGATACATCCTGTTTCTCCCCAAAAAGCCGAATCTTTACTTTTTCAGCTTTTTTGCCCGAAAATCTTTACTTTTTGCTCCTCAGATGCTATAATAAGTAAAGATTTGAGGTGAAATTATGATTTCTTATGACGGTTTAAACAACAAGCTCAAGGAAAAATGTCTGACAAAAAGCTCGCTTTGCAACGAAATCGGAATATCCTCACGCACAATTGCCAGAATGTCAAAAGGCGAAAAAATCTCCGACCGCGTGATGGAGAAAATAGCCGTGTATTTATCCTGCGCTCCGGAAGAACTTTACAGAGAAATATCCTCCAACGCACTTCTTCAGACGCTGCGTGATGAAAAGGCGATAAAACTCTCCGGCGGAATCTATCACGAACTGCAGGTGCGTATGACTTACAATTCGAATCATATTGAAGGCAGCCGACTGAGTGAAGACCAGACGAGAATGATTTTTGAAACAAACACCGTCGATGTCGGCAAAGGAGTGCCGGTTGACGATATAATCGAAACCGCGAACCATTTCCGTGCTATTTATTATGTTATTGACACAGCCGAAAAACCTTTGAACGAAGTAATAATTAAGGAACTTCACCGCATCCTGAAACAAAGCACAAGGGATTCTGCTCTTGACTGGTTCGCTGTTGGCGATTACAAAAGGCGGGCAAACACCGTAGGCGGCAAAAAAACGGCAAGTCCCTCCGATGTTCACGCAAAAATGGAATTGCTGCTTTCGGATTATGAAAGCAAAAAAATTATAACTGTTGAAGATATAATTGAATTTCATTACAATTTTGAGAAGATACATCCCTTTCAGGACGGCAACGGCAGGGTCGGCAGACTGATTGCTTTAAAAGAATGTCTGCGGTTCAATATCGTTCCGTTTATAATTGAGGACTCCAAAAAAGTGTTTTATTACAGAGGGCTTTCCGAATGGGAAAACGAAAGAGGCTACCTCACCGATACCTGCCTTGACGGGCAGGATACCTTCATCTCAATTATGAAAATGTTTGACATTGCGTAAAACAAACCCTACCCGAATGGCAATTTCACATTGCGAAGCAACATTTCACCCACCCGTAAGGGTAGATTCAGCCAAAAAAAGCACTGCCTGAGCAGTGCTTTTTTTCATAGCATATACTCCGGGGAATCGAACCCTCGTCGTCGCTGACTTCATATCGCTCGCGTCCTCGTTTCCTTGGACTCTCACTCATTCCGCCGCTCCTCCTTCTCCCCAAAAAGTCTTTTCGGACTTTTCGGGGACCCCTTTTTAAAGAGGTCAGTCCTGCCAATCCCCCATCTGAACCAAAGCAAAAAAGAAACAGCCCGCCCTGTCGGGCAGACTTATGTTATGGTTGACACTTCGGGGGATCGAACCCTCGTCGTCGCTGACTTCATATCGCTCGCGTCCTCGTTTCCTCGGACTCTCACTCATTCCGCCGCTCCTCCTCTCCCCAAAAAGCCGCGGACTTTTCGGGGTCCCCTTTTTAAAGAGGTCAGTCTTGCCAATCCCCCATCTGAACCAAATCAAAAAGAAACAGCCCGCCCTGTCGGGCAGACTGTTTCTTTTGGTGGAGCATAGGGGGATCGAACCCCTGACCTCCAGATTGCGAACCTGGCGCTCTCCCAGCTGAGCTAATACCCCGTGTGATAACAGGATAGATTATATAACCCATCCATTAAAAAGTCAAGAATTTTTTGCACACACCCTTCACCGCCTGCATCCGCCCGCCAACCCACCGCAGTTTATAAACAATCTCGTAGGGCACGGATATATCCGTGCCGAAACAAAAAATACAGTTTTAAGCAACCCGCACCCGTAGAGAACGCGGTTCCGCGTTCCGCATACAGACCCCGCCCGCAGGTTCCTTAACTCCTCACTTCTAATTTCTAATTCCTAACTCCCAATCCCTACCTCCCACCCTCCTTTCCCGCCTGATTGTTTTTCTTTATCGGAATAATAAAGGTTACAAGCCTGTTACTTTGGTTGACATAAATTATGTGTTTTGTTAAAATGGCGCTGAATATAGATATTTTTTATCTATATAAAAATAATAAAAACATCACATCGGAACGGCGGTTTTCCGCCCGCCCGGTATTTAAGTTTTAAGGAGATTAACGCTATGATCAGCACCGATAATCTGTGTATGAGCTGCATGCGGGAAATCGGCGACGCCCGCCAGTGTCCCTACTGCGGCTATCACGTTGATTCGGCTCAGATTCCGCCTTACCTGCCGGTCAGAACAGTTATCGCCAACCGCTACCTTGTGGGCAAGCTCCTCGAATACAACGGCGAGGGCGCCACATATATCGGCTGGGATATCAGCGAAAAAAAGGCTGTCAATATCCGTGAATTTTTCCCGGATGCAATAGCGATAAGAACATCAACCGCCCTGACGCTCAAAGTGAAGTCGGGCAGCGAAGCCGTGTTTGCCGACTGCAACCAGAGCTTTCTCGAGCTGTGGACCAAGCTTTCGCGCCTCAAAGGGCTTTCCGCTCTTATCAATGTCACCGATGTCGTCGAGGATTACGGCACATCCTACGCGGTTTACGACCATGTCGAGGGCGTAACCCTGCGCGAGTATCTGCTTTCAAGCAAAACGGGCTATGTCTCGTGGGAGAGAGCCCGCCAGCTGCTTATGCCGATTCTCTCAACGCTCGGCACCCTTCACTCGGCGGGTATCATTCACCGCGGCATCTCGCCCTCCACCCTTATCATCGGCAGAGACGGCAAGGTGCGCATCACCGGATTCGGAATCTGGCAGTCCCGTTCGCAGAGAGGCGACCTTAACGCGCAGATTTTCCCCGGCTACGCGGCAATCGAGCAATACGGTTTCGAAGGCCAGCAGGGTCCCTGGACCGATATTTACGCTTTCGGCGCAGTGCTTTACCGCACGCTTATCGGCTCGGATCCGATTGACGCCACGGAACGTGTGACCAACGACAAGCTTATGGTTCCGGGCAAATTCGCCGAGCAGCTTCCCGCCTATGTTATAAATGGGCTTATCAACGCCCTTCAGATTTTACCCGAAGACAGAACGAGAACCGTCGAGCAGCTCCGCGCGGAGCTTTCGGCATCTCCCGTCGCGGCAGCGAGTGAGAGCGTTTACACCTCTCCCCGCAAGAGCCAGACCTCGCCCATCAACCTGCCCGTCATCAACACTCCTCCCGCGCGCGCGGAGGAAGACGACGATGACGACGAGGAAGAGGAAGACCTCGCCCGTCTCAGAGCGATTAAACGCAGCGAGCGCAAAACAATGCTCAAAACAACAGCGATTATTCTCGCCGTCGGCATTGTCGCGTTTGTTATTCTCATATTCACCGTCTTCCGTGACGATTTCGGCATAACGCTCGGCTCGGGCAGAGTTCCCGACACAACGGCGGCGGCGGGCGACGGCACCGCAACGGTTCCCGACTTCCTCGGCAAAAACTACTTCGATGTCACCTCGAACCCCGTATTCACCTCGCTTTACGATTTCGAATCGCAGTATGAATACAGCGACGAGTTTGAGAAGAACTATATTATCCGTCAGAGCATCTCGGCAGGCACTCCCGTAAACAGCGGCACGACGATTGTTCTCACCGTCAGCAAGGGCAAGGAGCAGGTTGAACTGCCCGCGGATATCATCGGCTCCACCTACGATTATGTTTACAAACGCCTGGTCAACCTCGGCTTTGAGGTTGAGCGCAAGGATGCCAAGAGCGACGGCTACTACCACGCTCCCGACGAAGTCGTTTCGGCAAGCCCCGCGCCCGGCAAGAGCTACGACAAGGGTACGAAGATTGTCGTTATGGTTTACGCCGGCGAGGAAGAGCCCGAAACCGAAGAACCGACCTCAAGCTTCGATTACGACTACGATCCTCCTCTCGAAGACGCTCCTCCCATGGACGATCCGGGACTTGACTACAACCCCGATGAAAACGGCGGCGACGAAGGCAGCGAAGACGTGATTTATTAATCTGTCAAATTTTACCGACGGGTGATTGCTATGGATATAATGGACCTCGCTTCAAAATTCATTATCGGCAAAACAAAACGCTACGGCGCGAAAGTGGCGAAAACCACCTCTGCGCCTGAAATTCCCGACGCCTCTCCCGTTGAGATTGACGGTCCGCAATGGTCCGCGGGCTTCGCGAGAGCGGAGATTATGCCCGAGGAAATCGGCGAAAAGACCTATTATATCGCGGGTCACGGCTCAGGTCATGTCATGGAGGGCGTGATTTCGCCCGTCTATATCCATGCCGTATGGCTTGACTGCGGCACGGATGAAGGCATCCTCTGGCTGAGCGCGGATATCGTCGGTATGACCCGCATCGAGGTCAACAAAATCCGCTCGATGATTCTCTCGTCCCCCGTAATCAAAGGCTGCCGCCACATAAATTTCAGCTGCACGCACAGCCATTCGGGCATTGACACCTTAGGCTACTGGGGCAAGCCCAATCTCGTGAGCATCCCCTCCGACGGCAAGGATAAAAACTATATGGATATGCTTATGAACAAGGCTGTCGAGGTCAGCGAAGAGGCATATCGCGGCAGAAAACCCGGCAGACTTTATTCGGGCAGAGTGCTTGTCCCCGGCGGACTTCTCGCGAAAAGAGATTTTGTTGACAAGCACGAGTATTTATCAAAAATCCGCTTTTCGCCCGATGACGGCGGAAATGAAATATGGATACTTAACTTCGGCGGCCATCCCAATTCGCTCGGCGGCGGCAACCGTATGCTGAGCGGCGAATACCCCTACTTTATGCGCGAACAGATAAAATCCGAATGCGGCGCCGATGTGCTTTTCGGCGTGGGCGCGGTAGGCGGAATGGACGCTGCCGAAAACGATAAGGACGACAACCTGAACTGCGTGAAAATGCAGGGCAGAATGCTGTGCGAATACTCGCAGAAGGTCGAGGATGAAACGCAGCTCGAGCCGAAAATCAGGCTCATAAACCAGCCCTTCTATATGCCCGTTGACAACAATGTCCTCACCCTCCTCGCCACAAGGGGAGTCATGAGCTTCAAAGCCTATCCCGCTTCCCCCGATGAAAGCGAACTCGGAATAAAGATGGAAACGGAAATGACCTATCTCACCCTGGGCAGTCAGAAAATTCTCTGCCTGCCGGGCGAAAACTTCGTTTCCACCGTCTACGGAGCGTATAACACGGCAGAGACCTCGGCGACAGGCAAAGGTCCCGAAATAAATCCCGAACCCCTCGCCGTAACCGCGGGCGACGACTCGATGATAACCTTCGGTGTCACAAACGATATGACGGGTTATGTCGTGCCCCCGAACGATTTCATACTCAACCCCACCCAGCCCTATCTCAACGGTTACCGCGACAGGTTTGACAAAAACCACTACCACGAAACCAACTCGATGGGTCCGAAAAGCCAGAAGGTCATTGCGGACACATTCTCAAAAGTTTTAAAGAATTTCAGTTAAGAACGGAGGCGCTGTTATGGATTTAGGCAAACTTATCGTATTCGTATTTGTCGCGGGCGTCATTATAGCGGCGCTTGTCATCTATCTCAGAAACCACCCCGGCGTGTTCAAGCGCCCCGAAATCAAGGAGGACAAAGGCGGCAGTCCGCTCATGATGTCCACAAAAGAAGCAATGTTCTTAAACGAAACAAAGGCTCAGATGAGCGGCGCGCCCGCCCCGGGCTCAATGCAGGAGCGCAGTCAGCAGCTCACCAACGGAGTGCGTACCGTAAAGTGTCCGGAATGCGGGCAGTCGGTTGAAGTAAACGATGAAAAAATCTGCACAGCCTGCGGAGCCTCCGTAGCCGAGCAGATAGCCGAACTCGTCAAGAGCGAGCAGGCGCTCAAAATTATGATGATGCAGATGGACGCCCAACGCGCCATAAAGGAAGAGCGCAAGGGAACGGCGGACGACATCACAAACACCCTAAAAAAAACCGCTCTCAACCTTATGCTCCCGGGCGCAGGCAGCCTCGTCGGCAGAAAAAAGAGAAAATAATAATGTAATAATAAAAAGCAAAGATAAAAAGCACCCTCGCGGGTGCTTTTTGTTTTTATACTCCGAGAACCTTCGCCGTCTCCTGCGCGAATTTTTCGGGATTTTCGCTGACAAACATATGCGTGCTGTCGGGGAAACAAACCGCGTTATACGGAACATTCACGTTTTCCTTATACCAGTCCGCGAGCGCGGGTGAGAACAGCGAACCTGGCTCCGCGTAGAAATAGGTCAGGGGAACCGTAATCTGCTTCACGGCATCGCGGTTGTCCTGCTGCTGCATTGACGCCGCGAGACTTTTCAGCACAGCCTCGTCACAGCCCGAAAGCGTCTTCTTCAAAGGCTTTCTCAGAAGGAAGCCCGGCACTTTTTTGAGTCTCGGAATCGCACCTATGCAGAATTTTTTATACTGAGCGTAAAACTTCTTTTTCGCTTCCCGCTGAGCGTCTTCCTGCGTGAATTTTCCCTGATAAAGTCCGAGCTTCCATTCGTCGTCGTTTATCTGTTTCGGCGTCATATCGCAGAGAATAATCCGTTTGAGAGCGCCGCACCCGAAGAGCCTGACATAATTGAGCACAACGCCCGCCCCCATGGACCAGCCGAGCAGAGTTATATCCGAGAGAGAGAGCCCCTCAATAAGCTCGTTGAGGTCCCGCGCGAGAGTTTCCATGTCGGGATTCCCGCTGTTAGCGTTCTTGCTTCCCTTGTGGCCGCGGTGGTCATAGATAATGCATCTTGCCTTGTCCTGTAACAGTTCAACAGGCTTTTCGTAGGTTTCGTGCGAGCTTGTCCAGCCGTGCAGCATAACAATTGTTTCGGGTCCCTTCCCTTTGTCTTCATAATAAAGCTTTTCGCCGTTGCTTAATGTGAAATAACTCATTTCAATTCTCCTTTTTCAACCCGTTTTGCCGTATCGGCAATTGTATTTTACCCTTTCGCCTCAACCTCAAGAAGCGCGCCGAAGCCTTTCACTATATCGGAGGCGCAGTGGTCCGAAACCGTCATAAGCATCGAGTTCGAAACCTCGTTTCCGCCGCTGCCGTTGTAGATAAGAAGCGGAGTGAGTATGCCCTGCGTCGTTATCGTGTCGGGCAGATTATACCCTATCGCGTCATTGGTAAGACCCATTACAAGCACCTGCTTGTCTTCATCGCCCGAAGCCTCTTTGACCATATCCTCAAGCGTTCTGTATTCCCAGTCCTTGCCGCTCCAGGACTGCGCTCCCGTCCATTTCGTGCTTCCGTCATAGTCCTCCCTCGTGCCGTAAACGCAGGCGGGCGCAAGCTCGCCGGGAACGGTAATGAAAGCGACGTCTTCGCCGAGTTCAATATATCCGAGCTCGACCATAATGCCGTAACCGCTCTGAGCCGTTGACGAACGCACAGCGTTGAAACCGAGAACGCCCGTCGCCGCTCCGACCTCCATAAGGCCGAAATCGCAGTCGAGAAGAATCTCCGTCGTTTTAATGTTCACAACGGGAGCGACCTCTTTTCTGCCGTCCGCCGCGTCAATCACAAAATGCGCGAGGGCGTAACCCTTTTTATACATATCGCCGAAGCCGGGTTCGCAGTTTTCATACATCTCATCAGCGACCTCTTCGCCGTATCTCTCAACCCACTCGTCTTTCGTAAGAGCCTTCGAGGCCGCCCACGCTTCCGCTTCCTCGCCGATTTCCGCGTCAGCCGTTGACACGCCCGCCTGAGTGCCCTGAATGAACATAAAGTCATAGCCCGCGTCCTTCATCGCCAGCTTCATATAATACGGATAATCGCAGTCCGTCATATGTGTGCTCTGCGCGTTCGCCGAAACGGGATGAGCGCCGATATTCGAAACAATCGTCTTTTTGCCGCTTTCCGACTCAAAGATAAACGATGAGAATCTGTTCTGCGTTTTCGCTCCGCTGTTGAACTTGTCCCTGACTCCGTTTGCCTCTTCCGTGTTGAAGAACGAAAGACTGCCGTCCTCCATACCCTCGAACGCACGAAGCGCCGCGTCGGATGCCTTTTCAACAAGAGTCTCGTGCATATCCTCTTCAAGCGTGAGAATATAGCTGCCGGGAATAAAGCGCTTTATGAGATTCGCGATAAGCACGCCGATTATCCTCTTCCAATACATTCCCTGAATGTCAAGTCCCGCGTGGCAGTGCGTGGCGCTGACCGTGCAGGAAAGAATGTCGTCGTGCGTGATGCCGTATTTCTTCAGCTTTTCCTCAACGCCTTTTCTGATGTCGCGGCAGGTCACGCTCGTTATTCCGACACCGTCAACGCTTATCATAATGATAATGTCGTTCTTTCCGTTTTTGTTCGTGTCGCAGTTGTTCGTAAGAACAAGAACATTGACATTCTGTCCCGAGTAAATCTTGTCAATTTCCGCCTGATAACCGCCTCCGCAGTGCATCTTGTCAAGGCAGTATCCCTCCGGGTCGGGGTTTCCCTGCGCGTCGCGGCGCCATTTTTCGGGAATAACGCTGTTGTCCGCGAATCCCGCTTTCCAGCCCGATCCGCTGACCTTTCCGTCGGTTCCGCGGTAGAAAAATTCGCCTTCGCCTACCTTGTAATCCTTCGCGTCCGGAATTCCGAAACGGATGTTTATCGCCGTAAGAACAGCGAACAGACCGTCCTGAACAACGCCGAAAATATTATCTGCTGCGTGCTCAAAGAATCCGTAGCCCTCCTTGCCCGCGTCCGCCGCGAAAGCGCTTACGGATGAAACCGTAATCATCGCGACCGAAAGGACAATAGCCGTTGCTTTTTTCAGTAATTTCATTTCTTTAACCTCCCGGAGTTTTATCTGTCGGTATTATACCTCAAACGCTTCCTTCTGCTCAAATAAACCGCGGATTTCCGCTCTGCCGTTTTCAAGATAAAAAAGCTGCATCGTCCAGCCGTTTTTATCATACATTTCCATAACCTGCGGCATTGCCTCCCTTGTTTTTTCAAGCAGCGCCTCGTCAAAAACCTCTTTCACCGTGCCGTCATAGCGAAGAAACTCGCCGTCAGCCATCGCGAGAATTTCAATTTTCGGGTTCTGCTTCAACTGCTTATATACATTTTTAAATGTTCCGCAGCCGAAATACAGTCTGTCATCAACAAGAAGATGAAAGCCGAACGGTCTGCCCTTCGGCTGATTACCGTCTGTCGTCAGAAAATAAAACACCTCTGCCTTGTCCAGGAATTCACTTACCTTTGCCGCGTTACTCATATTACTGCCTCCTTGAATTATGATTTGTATTATTCTTTCAGCAAAAAACTTTCCGGCAAACCGGAATTTATCTATTTATGCAGAACGCAGTTATATCGAACCGCTGACCCGTCGGGGTATTCAATGACGATTCTCTCATCTGAAAAGCCGCATTTTCGGTAGAAGCCGATCGAATCATCATCTGTTTGAGCTTTGATGCTTTCCAGATTCTCCGATTCCATTACTCGTTGGATCAGTTGTTTTCCAATTCCCTTACGGCGGGCATTATCAGATACAGCTATTCCGACAATCTCCGCAGCAGCTTCTGACAGTTTCAAAACCATCATTCCTGTTTTCTTGTCTCGATGTTCACATACAAACACTTTTACCGATGAATCGGTCAAACAGTCTTCCATCTGTGCTTTATAGTCCTCGTATGTCGGTTGAAACATACAGGAAGCATAGATCGAGAACGCTTCTTCTGACAGCAGCCAATCTGCATCCTCGCATAACATCCTCACAAACGCCGATTTATCCACATCTCGACAAACTCCGATTTGTCTTTCCCTATGACTCGGAAATTATGTTATTCCACGCCTCTGAATCAAACTCAAGATTTTTATAATAGTATTTTTTATCTTCGTCAGTTATTTCTTTAATTATTCTGCACGGATTTCCTGCGGCAACAACTCCGTCAGGAACATCCTTTGTCACAACCGCTCCGGCTCCGATAACCGTATTGCTTCCTATATTGACACCGGGCAGTATAATCGCTCCCGCTCCGATCCAGACATTATTGCCGATTGTTACGGGAATTCCGTATTCATATTTGGAATTACGGCTGTCGGGATGAATCGGATGACCGGCGGTAATAATCTGAACATTCGGTCCCAGCATAACATTGTCGCCTATCGTTACGGGAGCGACATCAATTATTGTGCAATAGGAATTTGCGTAAAACCTTTTGCCGACCGTTATATGTTTGCCGTAATCACAGCGGAACGGAGTGTCAATAAATGTATCCTTGCCGTATTTGAGCCCCATCAGTTTCAGAAGCAGATACGCCTTCGGGGCATTAAAAGGAATCATTCTGTTGTAGCTTTTCTGTAAAATGCGGGACTTAAACTGCTCGGCCAATACGGACGCGTCCGTGATATACGCCATCCCTTTGTCGCGGCGCTCTCTGTTTGTCATAAAGCAATACTCCTTTTAAACTCCCGATTTATCCTTACCTCATCTCAACAAGAACAGCCTCTTCCGGCTGAAAATAATCATCCGTGCTGCTGCTTATCCCCGCGGCCATATACGCCCGCTCAAAAGTTATCTCCTCAATGTTGCTTAAATAAACAAATGTCGTGTCCGCCGCGGCGTTCGGCATCCTTCCGCTTATTTCAAGACGGTATTTATATGTGTAACCGTCGCACATCCAGGTCCCGTCCGTCATTTCGTAATATGTCTTCATACCGCCTCTGACGGTGTTTTTCACGCCGCCGCTCTTTCCGCACGCCGATATTGATATTATCATCATCAGACACAGCAGTATTGCCGCTGTCCTTTTCATATTTTCACCCCTTAAAGCAGGTTTTACACCAGTTCATACATCTTCGCGGTCTCGCGGTTGCGGTATTCGTGCTTTTCGTAATACCCGATAAGCTCTCCCCCGTCATCGCGGAGCGCGACCATATAAACATCCTTATTTTCTTTTTCGTTGTAGGATGTGTAAACCATATTGTTTTCCTTCGATTTCTTGAACAGTTCAAGCACTTTCACAATCATCTCACGGGATTTCTCATTGTGGCAGTCAAGCAGGTTTTTCCCCTTCAGTTCCTTTCCGCCCCGTTTACGGTATCTTTCCTCCGCCGCGGGATTCATATATATT
This sequence comes from Oscillospiraceae bacterium, assembly GCA_902787025.1. GTDB lineage: Bacteria > Bacillota > Clostridia > Oscillospirales > Acutalibacteraceae > CAG-177. The sequence continues at coordinate 57,718 of CADAER010000002.1, forward strand.
ATCGTGTGTTCGAGGTCGCAGATAACCACCGCCGCCCTGTCCGCCTCAAGAACACTTCTGTAAATCCTGCAAAGATTATCCATTTCTTCCTCCGTAATTCCGTTTACTTCTCCGCGGATTACCCCGCCTCACCATCTGTTGTCCGACAGCTCGCAGAACGCGTCCATATCCTTTATCTCGACCACCGTTCCGTCGTCAAGCGTGACCGTTCCCTCCCATTTGCCGAACACCTGGTGGCAGATATTTCCCACAAGCCCCAGCACTCTGTTGGATGTGAAATTGTCAAAATACGGCGTCATCGTCATTTCGAATCTGCCGTCCTCGCAGGTAAAATGCCAGGGAGCGAGCCAGTCGCTCTCATCCTTCGTCATCGTGATTTCGCCCAGCTTGTGCGCCTTTCCGTTATAGAAAATCATATTCTCCGTGGCGGCGCTCATATCGCCGAAGCCCCAGCCGATTTCAAAGCCGAAAAGTTCGCCGTTCTCAAGCCTCGTCGTGCCGTTACCCCAATACCACTGCCCCGCGTAGGGCCAGACTCCTCTGCCCCAGTCGAGCACAGCGAACGCTTTGTCGGGAGTGAACTCAACGGTCAGGTCGCCGTAAGTCACCGTGCCCGTAACGGGCATGCAGTTGATTTTCTGGTTGAGATAAAACTGCTTGTCATTCCCCGGGAAGGGAACAGCCATGACAAGCGATTCCAGCCCGTCCATCATTTCAAGAGACAGGTCTGCGGTAACAATCTGGTCGTTTTTCTTCGCGTTCAGTTAAATTTTCGTCTCATTTTCCGTAACTTCTATGTCAAGGTCGAATTTGTTTTTGTGCCGCGAGAGAGTGTGCGGGGTCATAGCGTCGCTCTCCATCCCCATGCGCCCGAAGGTCAGAAGAGACAGGTTCATAACCTCGTATCTCTCGCCCGTCTGCATATCAACAAGCGTGAAGATTCCCGCGCCCGCGAGCGAAATATCCGAAATTGTTATCTGCAGCATATATCTGCCGTCCGTAATCTGATAAAAGTCCCACTCCTTTATCCTCGTGGGTCTCGCCTTTATCGCCCTGCGGTCGTATTCATAGAGATTCGTCGTGCAGTAACCGGGCTCCGTCAGCTTTCCGTTTTCATCGAGCAGAGGAATCTTTTCCGTTATCCTGTGCTGCTCCGACGCGAAGACGGAAACCGCGCCGAGAAAAATCATAATGGTGGCGGCGAACAAAGCGGTGATTTTTACTGCTTTTCTCATCCTTTTTCTCTCCCTGTCCGTTTTTTATTTATCAAGCGGATAATATCTCAGATTCGTGTTGACGAAAAGCGGTCCCAGGTCGAAAGCGAGAATATAATCCTTCCCGTCTTTCGTCACAACCGTCATTCCTTCGCCCTCTCCGCCCGTAAGATTGCGGTCGGTGAATTTTTCAACCCCTCCCGTCTCAACGTTCACGGCGTAAACCGCCTGCGTTTCGTCGTTTGTCGCCGCGTAAAGCAGACCGCCGTAAAACTCTGCGCCCTGAACGCTCGCGACCGTCCGCGAAAGAGCGACCTCCCCGACGGGCTCCATTTCATTATTTACATCATATATAAGTATTTTTCCGGGCTGTTTCGAGTGGTCAAAAGCGTAAAGATATCCGTTTTCAGGGTTCACGCACACCCACGGCAGCCCTCTCGTGTGAACGGCGCTGTCAAGCTCGTAATATTTGACAAGCTCGAGTGAATCGGGCGAGAAAACGCCCACCACGGGATGCTCCCAGACCTTGCTGTCCTCCATACCCGCGTAAATGTAACCGCCGTAATAACTCATCCCGCCGATATGCTTTATTCCGATATCCTTGAGTTGTGCGGGAATAGCCGAAAGATTTATCCCGACAAACTCCCTGCCCGTAATATCCGTTTTGTAAAGCGTCGTTTTCGAACTGAAATAAAGGTATTCCCCGTCCGTCGCGACTCCCTGAGAACGGAAATACGCGCCGATACCCACAATATTCACGCTCGTTTCATCCGTCCTTTTCCCCGCCGAAACGGCGTCGATCGCCGCCGTCAGCGCGTAGAGAGGAATAAGAAGAACCGCCGCGAACGCCGAAATAACGCGGATAAACACAGTCATAAAATCACCTCAGTTGTTTCTGCGCCAGTGGAAAAGATACTGCTGGGCTATGCCCGCCGTACCCCTCGTGCATCCGGGCAGCCCCGCGGGATAAAGCTCCTCGAGAATCCGCTTTACCCATACGTCAACGGGAAAGGCGTCCGCCCTGCCCAGTCCGTATAAAAGAGCGCAGGCGGCAACCTTGTCGCCGACACCCTTGATTTTTTTGAGTTCTTCCGCCGCTTCGGGAAGCGGAAGGGCTTTTATTTTGTCAAAATCAATCTCCCCGTCGCGCACTTTGACGGCGGCGTCATAAATGTATTTCGCGCGGAAGCCCGAACGGATGGGAGCAAGACCGTCAACGCCAGCCTCAACTATCCTTTCGGGAGAGGGAAAAGCGTAATCGCCGCCGTCAAGCCTGTCCCCGAGCAGAGCGCAGAGCCTCGCCACTATTCCCTTTATCCTCGGAATATTGTTGTTCTGCGAAATGATGAACGAGCAGAGGGCCTCCCACGGCTCCTGATTGAGTATGTGAATCCCCCCGCAGAAATCAACCGCCTTTTTCAGACTTTCGTCGGCGCTGTATGCGGCTTTGAGGCTCTCGTAATCGCGGTCGAGGTCAAAATAGTTTTTCCAGACAGATTGAAACTCCTCTTCGTCAACATTGAAAAGCGTAACCTCCCCGTCCTTTTCCGCGAGAGTCAGCGCTTTTCCGAAAGCGACACCGTGCCACAGACCGTTTTCATCCGCGCTCCAGCGGAAGGCCTGACCGCAGTCGAGACTCAGCGCGGCGCTGAAACCGGGGGCCTTTATCACCGTATTTTTACTGTCAGAGAATGAGGTAAAATTCTGTTGCATCTTTTCACCTTAAAGTTACAAAATTGTAATCAAAAAACATCCGAATCAGTATAAAAAAGGGCTTGACATAAAGTTTTTATAACCATTTGTAAAATTCCGAAAAAGAACAAAAATCAGCGTTTCCACCCGAAAATCTGCGTAAAACCCTTGAAAAACCGCAAAGTTATTCACATTATCCACATAGTTATCCACAATTGACATCTTCGCCGTGAATATACAGATTGTATATTACGCTTATAAAACGGGCATAAGAAATCCCGAACGGAATTACGGATTTCCGTCTTTGTTTTTTGAACTTTTGCAAAAGCCGGCCATACAGCAGGAGGCGCAGTCGGGTCTTCTCGCGACGCAGACCGCCCTTCCGTGAAGCACGCACCTGTGGCAGAAATTGTTGCTCTCCGCGGGGTCAAGTAGCTTTCTCAGCTCCGTCTCAACCTTCTCGGGATTCTTCGTGTTCACGAGACCGAGCAGGTTCGTTATTCTTATCACGTGCGTGTCCGTAACAACGGCGGGCTTTCCGTAAATGTCGCCCACAACGAGGTTCGCGGTCTTTCTTCCCACGCCCGGCAGCGTGACAAGCTCCTCTATCGTCGAAGGCACCTCGCCGCCGAAACGGTCGATTATCTGCCCGCACATACCGATTATGTCAGCCGCCTTCATCCTGTAAAAACCGCAGGAGTGTATTATTCTCTCAACATCCTCCTGTTTCGCTTTCGCAAAAGCGTGAACATCGGGGTATTTTTCAAACAGCTCGGGCGTGACAAGGTTCACTCTCGCGTCGGTGCACTGAGCCGAAAGCCTTGTGGCGATAAGCAGCTCGAGCGGGTTCGTGTAGTCAAGCGAACACAGCGAATCGGGATACTCCTTTTTAAGCGCCGCGACGGCGGAATCCGCTATCTGTTTCTTCGTCATATTTTTCCTCCGGAGAAAAAAACAATAAAAATTGTATCTTAATCTATTTTTTAATTAATTGTAAACTTTGTTAACTTATTTTTCAAGTCATTGATTTTAAAAAACTCTTATGATACGATAAAATCGCACAAAACTCTGATTGGGAGGATGAACTTGATGAAATCACTCGTTTTCAGGTCAGTAAGTATTCTTATGTGCCTGGCTCTTATAGTAACCGCTTTCACAGCCTGCAAAAAGGGCTCGAAGAGCGACGAAGGCGTAACCGTCTCGGGCGATGCCTGGTCCCAGGGCGTTCCCTCAACCAAGGTTGACCTTACCGAAGAGGAGATTATCGACCTTGTAAAAGAGGCTCTCGGCGAAAATATGCCCAAGGATTTCAACGGCGACCTTACGACTCTTTCCGCGGATGAAATTGCGCTTGTCAGAGCGAAAGCGGAAGAGCACGGTTATTATTTCACCAAAAACGCAGACGGCACATTCACCGTCCAGAAAACGGTCGCGCTCGTAAATGTCTCCGACGGCAGCGTAGTGGCTCTCGTTGAAGACGCTCTCGGCGAAGACGCGGCTAAGGATTTTGACGGCGACCTTGCCTCTCTCGACAAAGAAGACCTCGAAAAGGTCAAGGAATACGCCGAAGACAAGGATGTCTACATCGTCACGGACGCGGAAGGCAAGCCCGAGGCTAAGGTTGACGCTTCTAAGTCCTCCGATTCATCCAACAAGAAATACCGCGATGCCGAAACAACCACCAAGGAAGTCGAAATGATAAACGGCACGACGGAGAAACCCGGCAAAAAAGAAAACAAGAAAGACAATAACGATAAAGGCGGCTCGGGCGGCTCAGGCGGCGGCGATTCGGGCAGCGGCGGCAGCGGAGACAGCGGCGGCTTCACCACCGAATCGACAACCTCCTCCATCGAAGGCAGGCAGATCGTAACCGCCATCACGGCCGACTGGCTCGAAGGCTTCGAGAACAGCACCTCCGCTCTCTCCGCGGTCAAAGCGACAAGCGACGGCGGAATGGTAGCGGCAGGCTCGTCAACGGACGGCGCCTCAACCACGGCGTCAATAGTCAAGTTCAGCTCAAACGGCAAAAACCAGTGGGATGACACAATCAAAGGCGTTGAAAACGTGGCTTTCCAGGATGTCGCCGTGCTTTCCGACGGCTCGATTATTGCCGTAGGCTATACATTTGACAAGAATATTTCCGAAATCAAAGCGGAATATCTGGATCCCTCGACCTCCGCGCAGAAGGGTATGGGCGATTTCCTCATCGTCAAATACTCCCCCAAGGGCAAGCTCGACTGGGCAAAGGTATTCGGCGGCTCTCAGGGCGACCTCATTTACAGCGTGGCGGCATGCCCCGGCGGCGGATTTGTCATAGGCGGCGTATCGAAGTCAACCGACGGCGATTTCGCGGGCATCCCGAAAATCGCGCTCAACGGTCAGTCCTCCGCTGTCGCGATAAAATTCGCGGACAACAACGCCTCGTCAATTTCCTGGATTAAACAGCTGACAAGCTCAAAATACGCCTGCGTTGAAGGCATAACCGTAGCCGACAACGGCGACATTTTCACCTCCACCATAGTAAACAAAGCCGATTTCGATTTCGCCTCAATCCCGAACAGCGACATCGGCGGCATGAAGACTCTCATAGTCAAATACAATTCCGGCGGCGATTATCAGTGGCAGCAGACTCTCTGTTCGTCGGCAGCGACAAAAATGACGTCTCTCGCGGCGGATAACGACGGCGGCTGCGTAGTCGCGGGTTACTACTCGTCCGCGGCCCCCACAAACGAGAACAATCTCGGCTGTCTCGGCACCTTCAGCCAGGTTTACAACGGCGGCAACGCCGGCAGCGCGGACGGCGCGGTAGTCGCTCTCGGCAGCAGCGGCGCCGTTCAGTGGATTTCCGTTCTCGTCGGCTTCTATGTCGATTTCGTCACGGATATCGTTCCCGTCTCAACGGGCTATGTCCTTGTGGGCTATTCCAACTCCACAAACCGCGATTTCGCGACTATGCCGGGCGCGGGCGATTACGATGTTTTCGTGTGCGCCATGAGCCACTACGGCACGAACCAGAAGATGCTCACCTTCGGCGGCAGCGACGCCGACAAGATTCTGGCGGCGTGTGTGCTCAGCGACGGCTCGGTCGGCTTCTGCGGCTCAACATCATCGAGCGACCAGGGCTTCAGCAGCCTGTCGCCCTCAGGCTCCTCCACATCGGCGGCGTCATTTGTCTCAAAAGCGACTCTTACTTACTGAGTGAACAAAAAGTTGATATAAACACCCGGCGGGGCAGCCTTTATGCGGCTGCCCCGCTTTTTTCAAATCCCCGCGCGAAAAAAACCGATTATTTGTAGAATATTACATTGAAATCGGCTTTATAAAATGATAATATTTAAAAAGACAAACATAAGAAACGGGATGAAAATGAACAACGGCGAAATCATAAACAAAATTGAAGACCTTCTTGAAAAAGACTGCTTTGTCATCGATTTTCTTCCCCGCAGAGTCCCCGAAAACAGCGGCGGCGGCTTTTTCGCGGTCGAGGAGCATTATCTTGAGAGTCACGGCACTCAACTCCGCCGTAAATTCGCGGATATCCTTTTGAAACTCAACTGCTATTACAGCTTCATCGTCTGCTCGGGCGAAGACTGCGTGTGCGAGGAAAAGCCCTCGCCCGCGCGCGTTGAAGCGCTCACGCTCGAAAACAAAACTTTTTTCAACATTCTCATAGAATCGGAAAACACTCTGCTCTCCGTTGACAGAGACAGCGTATATATTTCTGTTTACAACCCTTCTTCCGAGGTGCTCAAAACGCTTGAGCCTCTCGCTCAGGCAAACGGGCTCTTCATCCGCAAATCCGGTATTGATTGATTTTTACATAAAGGGAGACGGTCAAATTGAATCTTCAGGTTTTAATCGGCATAATGATTCCCCTCGTCGGCACAACGCTCGGCGCTGGCATCGTTTTCTTCATGAAAGAGGAAATGTCGACAAAACTGCGCAAAATACTGACGGGCTTCGCGGGCGGCGTTATGATAGCCGCGTCTTTCTGGAGCCTGCTCGAGCCCTCGCTCGAGGAATCCTCTCATCTCGGCAAGCTCTCGTTTATCCCCGCGGCAATCGGCTTTCTCGTCGGCATCGCGTTCCTGCTTGTCATAGATGTCGCCACTCCCCATGTTCACATAAACAACCAGGATGAAGGTCCGCAGCGAAAGGGTATGAGCCACAACGCAAAACTCTTCCTCGCCGTGACGATTCACAACATCCCCGAAGGTATGGCGGCGGGCGTCGTTTTCGCGGGCTGGATGTCGGGCAAGGCTTCAATAAGCATAACCTCCGCCCTCGCCCTCTCAATAGGCATCGCCATACAGAACTTCCCCGAAGGCGGCGTCGTTTCCGCGCCCCTGCTCGCGAACGGAATGTCAAAGGGCAAAACCTTCTTTTACGGCTTCCTTTCGGGCGTCGTCGAGCCCATCGCGGCAGTCGTCACAATCTGCGCCACGGCCCTCGTCGTTCCCGTTCTCCCTTATTTTCTCGCTTTCGCGGCAGGCGCCATGATTTATGTCGTAATCGAGGAGCTTATCCCCGAAATGGCTGAAGGCCCGCACTCAAACTCAGGCACAATCTCCTTCGCTCTCGGCTTTGTCACAATGATGATTCTCGATGTCGCGCTCGGTTGATTTTCTCCCCCACGGCAGTTTTTCAGAGGTGCAGTTATGATAATTTTACTATTAAAAAGGGGAATTGTTTTTCTTATGTCAATTATTTCACTCTTTACCTCCGCAGGCGGCGAAAGATGGGCCGACAATTACTCCGCCCACGAATTTCCGATAATCTCCGCCGAACAGCAGGAGGAAGGCACCGTGCGCGTTATGTCCTTCAACATCCGCTGTGCCGATGTCAACGGCGTAAACGTGCCCGATCGTCTCGGTATAGGTGTGCGCCAGATTCTCGAAGTAATGCCCGACTCTCTCGGCATCCAGGAGGCTACCGCCGAATGGATGAAAGCGCTCGGAGCAAGCCTTCTTCTATATGACTGGGTAGGCATCGAAAGGGAAAAAGGCGAGCCCGCTGACAAATCGGGTGAATCCTGCCCGATATTCTACCTCAAAGCAAAATTCAGCCTCGTTGACAGCGGCAATTTCTGGCTTTCCGAAACCCCCGACGAGCCTTCATACGGGCCGGGAGCGGCGTGCAGAAGAATCTGCACCTGGGCAAAGCTCAAAGACCGCGCCACAGGTCAGGTTTATGTTCATGTAAACACCCATTTCGACCATGTTTCCGAAGACGCGAGAGTATTCGCCGCGGATATGGTAAACCGCTTCGTCATTGAAAACTTCGCGGATGTTCCCGTTGTTTTCACCGCGGATATCAACACCTTTGAAGGCCTTCAGACTTACTCGACCCTTACGGAAAACCTCGACGATTCCCGCAAAACCGCGAAAGACGCGCAGGCTTTCGGCACCTTCCACGCATGCAGCCCCGAAACCCACGCCGATTACACAATAGATTTCCTTCTCTGCTCGCGCGATATAACCGTAAACACCTACCGCACGGTCACAAAGGGCGTTGACGGAAGATTCGTCTCCGACCATTTCCCGATTTACGCCGACATCGTCCTCCCCGAAAACTAAAACCGACAGGCAGGCAAAACAGTGAAAAAAAGCAAAACTCTCAGAATAATTAAAATCACCTTATGCTCGGCGTTCGCCCTCGCCTTTCTCGTCTTCGCTGGGCTCGGCGCCTCTATCGGTTACGGCCCTCTTCATTTTCTGAGAAGCGCTCTGACCTCAACGGCGAAAGGCAATTCCAAACAGTTCGGTTTCGATAAAATCGAGCGCCTCGACGGCAATCCGCTCGAAGGTAAAAACATCTGCGTTCTCGGCTCGTCCGTCGTTTTCGGCCACGCCTCGCAGGAGGAATCCGTCGCCGAGTATTTCGGCAGAAGATTCGGCTGCGCATACACAAAAGAGGCTGTAAGCGGCACAACTCTCGTTGACAGCGGCACCCTCTCCTATGTCAGCCGCCTCAGAAAGCTTGACCGCTCCGTTCACTACGACCTGTTCATCTGCCAGCTTTCCACCAACGACGCCACGAAGGAAAAACCGCTCGGCGAGATAAGTGCAGGCCCGGATTACGACACCTCGACCGTCACGGGAGCGATGGAGTTCATCATCAATTACGCGAGGGATACCTGGAACTGCCCCGTCGTGTTTTTCACAGGCTCCCGCTATGAGAGCGAAAACTACGCGGCGATGGTCAGGCGGCTCCTCGAACTCAGGGAAAAATACGGTATCGGTGTTCTCGACCTGTGGAGCGACGATGATTTCAACAATATCCCCGATGACCTGCGCGAAATATATATGAGCGATCCCATCCACCCCACAAAGGCGGGCTACCGCGACTGGTGGTGTCCCGAAATGGAAAGACAACTCCTCGAATATCTGAACAACCAACCGACAAATAAATAACCCAAACTCAACGGCGCGGAAATTCCGTGCCGTTTTTTTCTAACCGCAATTTCCCCTTATGCATAGCCTCCCTCATTGAGGGAGGTGGCTTGCCGAAGGCAAGACGGAGGGAGTCAAAGCCCACCCTCAACTCCTAACTCCTACTTCCTGCTGTTTTCACGGTCATTCCCCCATAATTCACATTAATTTCACAATATTTTAATTAAAAAAATAAATAAATACTTTATTTTTATTAAAACAAGTGATATAATACTTTGAATTAATCTGCCCGCGGTTTTTCGCAGGCGGTGAAAAATCAGAAACCGCATTTGTTTTATTTACATTATTTTCAGTAATCAAGGCGCGGCTGTGAACCGTTCGCGGACGCGCTACCGGAGGTAAAAATGGAAAACAACAACAATTTCCCCGAAAAGTCGGAAGACTTTATGGAAGAGGTTTCGTTCGATTTTGAGGATCTGAGCGCGAAGCCCGAAACGGCGGCGTCGATTCCCGACATCGGCGCGCAGGTGATTCCGGATATCGTCCCGGAAACAATACCCGAAACAAGACCGGCGGCGAAGCCCGCGGCCAGACCCGCGACGGGCGACAGCATCATTTCGGTTCGCAATCTTTCTAAATCCTACGGCGCCAAGAAGGTTCTTGACGGAGTGTCGTTCGACCTTGAAAGAGGCCACATAATCGGCCTGCTCGGCCCCAACGGCAGCGGCAAGACCTCGCTTATCAAAATATTCACCGGTCTTATCAACGACTACACAGGCGATGTTTTCATCGACGGCCACAGACCGGGCGTCTACACAAAGGCGAAGGTCGCCTATCTTCCCGAAAAGACCTATCTCGCGAGCTATATGACGGTTGACGACTCCATAAACTACATAGCCGATTTCTACGACGATTTCGACAAGAAAAAGGCGATGAAGATGGTTGATGTCTTCCAGCTCCCGCACAAGCAGAAGGTAAAGACCATGTCGAAAGGCCAGCAGGAAAAAATCCAGCTCCTTCTCGTTATGTGCAGAAACGCGGAGATTTACATTCTCGACGAGCCGATGGGCGGCGTTGACCCCGCGGCGAGAGACTTTATTCTTCAGGCGATTCTTCAGAACAGACCCGAAGGCTCGACAATTCTTATGAGCACTCACCTTATTCACGACATCGAACCCGTCCTCGACTCAATAATCATGATAGGCCACGGCGCTCTCCTCAAGCAGGATACAACCGCCAACCTCACCGCGAAAGGCCAGACAATAAACGAAATCTTCAAGGAGGTGTTCCGCAATGACTGGGAATTCTGATAAGCCCAAGAACAAAATGGGTATGCTTCTCAAAAACGACTTTTTGGCGTCGTCGAGAGTTATAAGCCTTGTTTATATTGTTGAAATAATCGCCTTCGTATTCTTTATGATTATCAAGGACCGCGGCAACAACCGTATGCTCGCGCTCGGCATTATTCTCAACTTCGCAATCCCCTTCCTTCTTGTTTTCGTCAGCCTGTTCTTCGTGGTTTACGATTTCAACAAGTCGCTCTACTCGCAGCAGGGTTATCTCACCTACTCGCTGCCCGTCACGGCAAAACAGCTTCTCGGCTCCAAAATGATTGTTTACGGTCTGTGGATGTGCGTAAGCTATGTTGTCGCGGTTTTCGTATGGGGCTATCTCGCCTCCTACGCGGAGGGCAACGAAAATGTCAAGATGGCGGATGTCGCCCTGACTCTTTTCGGTATGCCGTCAATCGCTCACATCAAGGTTTACCTTTTCTACTATATGATTATGTTCTTCGTAATCCTGTTCTCGTTTATCTCAATGCTTTATTTCGCGATTACCGCGAGCCATATGAGAACATTCCAGAACGCGAATTTCATCTGGGCTGTCATCATCTGCCTCATCTGCGCCATCATAATGATTATTATGATAGCCATTGTTGACAAGAACATCTTCATAAGCTTCCTCGTCTATGACGAAGGGCCGACGAAGCTCGTAATCGGCAAGAAGAACCTCTCGGACGGCGTGTCGCTTCCGATGTCCCCGATATTCTACCTTATTATCCAGGATATCGTGCTGTTCTTTATTACATCAACCATAATGAAAAAGTGGATTAACATCAAATAATGAGAAAAACCGGTATTTTCGGCGGCTCCTTCAATCCGCCGCATCTCGGGCATAAGAAACTCGCGCTGACGGCGGCGGACTCGCTCGACCTTGACAGAGTGATAATTATGCCCGCGGGAATTCCGCCCCACAAGGTTCCCGTGGCTTTCGCGGGAGCGAAAGACAGAACGGAGATGTGCCGCGTTATGTTCCGCGGCGACAGCCGTTTTGAAATAAGCACCCTCGAAATCGAGAGAGGAAACAAAAGCTACACGGTTGACACGCTCAACATTCTCAGACGGCAGTTCCCGGACGACGAGTTTTATCTCATCACCGGCTCGGATATGCTCGAAACCTTCACGCAGTGGTATAAGTGGGAGGAAATCCTTTCTCTCGCCTATGTCTGCACGGCGGTCAGGGAAAAATCGGCAAAGCTCGACTACTCCGCCTTTACGGACGAACAGAAAAAGCGGTTTATTCCGATTGAAGCCGACCCGATAGAAATAAGCTCGACCGAAATCAGAAACGCCCTCGCGAACGGCGGAGATGTCTCGCGATACCTTGACGGCGGAGTGCTCGACTATATAAAAGAAAACGGGCTTTACGCCGACAGGTTTCCCCGGTACAGACGCCTTGTCGAGAGCAAACTCGACGCAGAGAGGCTCAACCACAGCTTCGGCGTCTCACGCGCGGCGAGAAAACTCGCCCTGAAATACGGCGCGGACGCGGACAAGGCAGAACTCGCGGGGCTTCTTCACGATGTTATGAAAAACGCCCCGAAAGAGGAGCAGAAAAGCGTAATCGAGCGCGGCGGGCATAAACTCACCGCGGTTGAACTCGCGAACAGCAAGGTCTGGCACGCCATGGCGGGCGAAGCGTTTTTGAGGCTCGAAACAGATATTGACGACGCCGAAATTCTCTCGGCTGTCAGACGCCACACAACGGGCGCGGCGGGTATGAGCCTGCTTGACAAAATCGTCTATATCGCCGATTTCATCTCCGAAGAGCGCGATTACCCCGATGTCGAAACGGTGCGCGCACTCGCGGACGAAAGCCTTGAAAAAGCGATAATCTACACAACTACTTACACAATCCGCGATTTAGCGGGAAAAGGTCTGCCGATTCATCCCGACACGGTGGACTGCTACAACGATATACTGATAAATCTTACCGAAGGGGAATTATAATGGAATCACTTGAACTCGTAAAAGAGATAGTAAAGATTCTCGACAAGAAAAAGGCGGTTGACATCAAAGCCATCCGCACCGAGGAGGTAACGATAGTCTCCGACTATTTCGTAATCGCCTCGGGCACATCGACCACCCACACGAAATCGCTCGCGGAGGAAGTGGAATACGAACTCAAAAAACTCGGCGTCGAGCCCGACCATATCGAGGGCAGGGCAACGGGCTGGATTCTCCTTGACTACGGCACGGTAATCGTTCACGTATTCCAGGAGGATCAGAGAGAGTATTACAGCCTCGAGCGTCTGTGGACCGACGCGGCGGGCGTTGACCTGTCGGATGTGCTGACAGAGGACTGATATAAACGATTATTCCGGAGGGAGTATAGCCTCCTCCTTTGGGGGGAGGTGGCTTGCCGAAGGCAAGACGGAGGGAGTTTAAATGGCAAATTACGACTATAAAGCGATAGAAAAGAAATGGCAGAAATACTGGGAGGAACACGAAACCTTCAAGACGGATGTATGGGATTTTTCAAAGCCCAAATTCTACGCTCTTGATATGTTTCCCTACCCGTCGGGCGTAGGTCTTCACGCGGGTCATCCCGAGGGCTACACCGCGACGGATATAGTCTCGCGTATGAAGAGAATGCAGGGCTACAACGTGCTTCATCCGATGGGCTACGACTCTTTCGGTCTGCCCGCGGAGCAGTATGCGGTCTCAACGGGTCACAACCCGAACGGCTTCACGCAGGACAATATCAAGACCTTTTCAAAGCAGCTCAAGGAACTCGGCTTTGACTACGACTGGTCGAAGATGATAGCCACGTCCGACCCGACTTATTACAAGTGGACTCAGTGGATATTCAAACAGCTTTATCTCAAGGGCTACGCGAAGCTTGTTGACATTCCCGTAAACTGGTGCGAGGAACTCGGCACCGTTCTCGCGAACGACGAGGTCATCGACGGCAAAAGCGAGCGCGGCGGCTATCCCGTAATCCGCAAGAATATGAAGCAGTGGGTCATCGACCAGGTCGCCTTCGCCGAGGAACTGCTTGACGGTCTCAACGAGATTGACTGGCCCGAATCCACAAAGGATATGCAGCGCCACTGGATAGGCAAAAGCACGGGCGTCGAGGTCGATTTCGACATTGTCGGCGGCGGAAAATTCTCGATTTACACCACCTGTATCGAAACCATCTACGGCATCACCTTTATGGTTCTCGCTCCCGACGGAGATCTCGTGCAGACTCTTATGCCCCGCATTGAGAATCAGGACGAGGTCAAGGCCTATATTGAAGAGACAATCAAAAAGACCGATATGGACCGCACCGAGCTCAACAAAACAAAGAGCGGCTGCTGTCTCAAAGGCATTTACGCTATAAATCCCGTAAACGGCAGGGAAGTCCCCGTTTTCATCGGCGACTTCGTTCTCGCCAGCTACGGCACGGGCGCGGTTATGGCTGTTCCGAGCCACGACCAGCGCGACTTTGAATACGCCGTTGTTCACAACATCCCGATGCTTCAGGTAATCGACGGCAGAGATGTCTCCGAGTGCGCCTTCGAAAAGGGCGACTATCTCGGCAAGGGCTGCAAACTCATCAATTCCGAAGAGTTCACGGGTCTCACCGTCGAAGAAGCCAAAGAGGCGATTACCGTCAAGCTCGAAAAGATGGGCGTTGCCAGACGCAAGACCAATTATCACTTCCGCGAGTGGATATTCGCCCGCCAGCGCTACTGGGGCGAACCCGTTCCCGTATATTACACCGACGACGGCGAAATCCATGTTCTCGACGACGACGAACTGCCCCTCGTCCTGCCCGAACTTGACGACTACAAGGGCAAAAACGGCAAGGCTCCCCTTGAAAACGCGGAGGACTGGAAATACATTGAGAAAAACGGCGTCAAGGGCAAGCGCGAAACCTCGACAATGCCCGGTTCCGCAGGCTCAAGCTGGTATTTCCTGCGCTACATCGACCCGCAGAACAACGACGCGATAGGCGACCCCGAACTGCTTAAACACTGGCTGCCCGTTGACCTTTACATCGGCGGTCCCGAGCACGCGGTGGGCCACCTCATCTATTCAAGAATCTGGAACAGATTCCTTTACAATATGGGCGTTTCACCCGTCAAAGAGCCGTTTATGAAGCTCGTTCACCAGGGTATGATTCTCGGCGCGAACGGAATCAAAATGGGCAAACGCTTCCCCGAATTTGTCGTAAATCCGTCGGATATCGTGCGCGATTACGGCGCCGACACGCTTCGCCTCTACGAAATGTTCATGGGTCCCATCGAAGCCTCAAAGCCGTGGAGCAACCAGGGCGTCGAAGGCGCGAAGAGATTCCTCACCCGCGTGTGGACCTTCTTCACGGATGAAAACAACATAAACGACGAAAAACGCGCCGACCTCGAAAAGGATTACAATGTAACGGTCCGCAAGGTAACAAAGGATTTCGAGACTCTCGCGTTCAACACGGCGATAAGCCAGATGATGATTTTCGTCAACGCCGTCTATAAGGCAGGCTCCTGCCCGAAGGATTACGCCGAAGGTCTCATTAAACTGCTCTCCCCCATCTGCCCGCACATCTGCGAGGAAATCTGGCAGATTTTAGGTCACGGCGAAACCATCGCCTACGAAAGCTGGCCGACTTACGACGAGTCGAAATGCGTTGACACCAGCATCGAAATCGCCGTTCAGGTAAACGGCAAAATCAAGGACAGAATCACCGTTGACGCGGAAATCTCGCAGGAAGACGCTCTCGCAGCGGCGAAGTCTCTCGAAAAGGTCAGAAGCTCAATCGAGGGTATGAGCATAGTCAAGGAATTCTATGTAAAAGGCAAACTTGTCAACATTGTTGTTAAACCTGCATAAAATCTTGCTCAAATCGAATTATTTTTCTTAATGTTTGTCGTTGACAACAAACAAGGCGTTTTGTATAATACTTAAAGATTAAGAGGGACAACCCTGCAAAAGGGAGGGAATAAAGAATGAGTCAGGTAAAAGTTAAAGAAGGCGAATCTCTCGACAACGCTCTCAGAAGATTCAAGAGACAGACTTCCAGAGACGGAGTTATCCAGGAAGTCCGCAAGAGAGAACACTATGAAAAGCCGTCGGTTAAAAGAAAAAAGAAATCCGAGGCCGCTCGTAAACGCAAGTACAAATAATTGATTTACCGACAGACGGCAGGTTTACCTGCCGTTTTGTTTTTCTGTTATTGAATTGCCTTGTTAAATCTTATATAACCGTTACGCAGGCGGATTTTCCGCCGTATTTTGTGAAAATGCCCGGTAACGCGCAAAAAGGAAGATACTATGAATATTGAAAAACTTGCATCAACGCTTGCAAAAGGCGAAGCGTATCTCATAACAACAGCCGAAAACTGCTTTTATTTCACGGGCTTTCAGAACGGAGAGGGCGCCCTTCTCATAACTCCGAAAGAGCGCGTCTATATGACCGACGGGCGCTATATTGAAGCGGCGAACGCGAAAATCACCTGCTGCACGGATATCCTCGACGCGGCAGTTTTCACCGATGAAATCGAACGAATCTGCTCGTTTGAGGGCATAAAGACTCTTTTCGTCGAAAGCAGGGTAACTCTCGGCTTTTACGAAAAACTCCGTTCGTCGCTTGAAGGAATAAGCATTACGGGCGGCAGCCGTCTCGATGATGAAATAAACGCCCTTCGCCGCGTAAAATCTGCGGAAGAGGCGGAAAAAATCAGAAAGGCGCAGGCAATAGCCGAAAAGGGCTTCGACTTCATTCTCACCCGCGTAAAACCCGGCGTCAGCGAGATTGAAATCGCCCGCGAGCTCGATTACTTTATGCTTACGAACGGAGCGCAGGCGGTGTCTTTTGACACAATAGCCGTAACGGGCGCGAAAACCTCGATGCCCCACGGCGTGCCGGGAGAGGAAATCATAAAACGCGGCGACCTGTTCCTTCTCGATTTCGGCGCGGTTTACGAGGGCTATCACAGCGATATGACCCGCACCGTCGCCGTAGGCGAGGCAGACGGCAAAAAAGCGGAAATCTACAACATCGTGCTTGAAGCGCAGAAACGGTCCCTTGACTTTCTCGCGCCCGGCAGAACCTGCAAAGACGCGGACGCGGCGGCAAGGGATTACATAAAAGAAAAAGGCTTCGGCGAAAAATTCACGCACTCGACGGGTCACGGCGTGGGCGTTGAAATCCACGAAAAGCCCAACCTCTCATCAAAAAACGAAAAAGGCGTTCTCGAAGCGGGCAATGTCGTCACGGTCGAGCCGGGAATCTATCTGCCGGGCGAATTCGGCATACGGATTGAGGATATGGCGCTCATCACCCCGCAGGGCAGCGTGAACCTTACAAACTGCGGAAAAGAGCTCATCGTTTTATAAATAAAAAAACTCTTGAAATATACACACGCATAGTGTAAAATATTAATGTATTTTATAATCAAAGGAGATATTTTTATGGTATCAGCAGGCGATTTCAGAAACGGCGTAACGTTCGAGATGGAAGGTTCTGTTTATCAGATTATCGAATTCCAGCATGTAAAACCCGGCAAGGGCGCCGCTTTTGTCAGAACCAAACTCAGAGATGTCATCAAGGGCGCTGTGGTTGAACGCACATTCAACCCCACGGATAAATTCCCCACCGCTTACATCGAGCGCAGAGAGATGGAGTATTCATACAGCGACGGCGGTCTTTACTACTTCATGGATCCCGAAACCTATGATATGACTCCCCTTAACGAGTCCGACCTTCCCGACAACTTCAAGTTCGTCAAAGAGAACACGGTCTGCCGTATTCTCTCCTACAAGGGCAAGGTTTTCGGTCTTGAGCCTCCCACCTCGGTAGAGCTTCAGGTTGTAAAAACCGACCCCGGCTTCGCGGGCAACACAGCCACAAACGCCACCAAACCCGCTACACTCGAAACGGGCGCGGAGGTCAAGGTTCCCCTCTTCATCGACGAGGGCGAAATGATTGTCATTGACACAAGAACAGGCGAATATCTCAGCAGAGCGTAATTTTCAAGGAGGCACATTATGGATTTTGAAGAAAAAACCATCACCGAAAAAACCTCGTTCGTAAAAGGTCTCGCGGAAGGCCTCGGTCTGGGCGACTCCGCTCAGGACAAACTCATCAAAGCGCTTATCGACCTCGTTGACGATATGGCGGTTGAGATTGCCGACCTTCAGGAAGAACTCGACGGTCTCTATGATGAAATCGACGAACTCGAAGAGCAGGTTGACGCCGTTGACGAAGACCTTGCCGATGTCGAGGATTTCATCTGGGACGACGAAGAATTCGACGAGTGGGATGATGATGATGAGGAAGGCGACGACGATTACGAAGACTGCTTCGACATCACCTGCCCCTCCTGCGGCGAGGAATTCAGCGTTGACGAAGAAACCCTTATCGACGGCAGCGTGAACTGCCCGAAATGCAACGAACTCCTCACCTTCGATTTCGACGAAGACGACGAATCAGAAGAATAATAAAACAAAAACAGTAAAGCCCCGTCGGTGACGGGGCTTCTTTTTTGTTCTTTTATTCTGTTTCTTCCGTCTCAGCGGTGAGCTTTTCCCACGCCGCAACGGCTTTTTCGATTGTGCAGGGAAGGCTGCCCTGAACCATTTCGGCTCTGCCGCCGCCTCTGCCGTCAAGGGCGCTGTTGAGCGCCTCGCCTGTCGGGCGCACATCCTTTTCGTGGCTGGCTATGCAGTATTTCACTTCTTCGTCAAAAACGCCGAAAACCGCGCCTACCTGCGCCTTTTCGCATATCATATCGCAGAGCTTCTGCGCTTCCTTCGCGTCTCCGCCCGTGATAACCTCAAGATAATACGGCGTGCCGGGCTCGATTTTCTCACATTTTATCGCGTTGAGTTTAAGCCTTAAATCGGTAATAACCGCCTTCTGCATGTCGAGCTTTTCGAGCAGATGCTCAACTCCCGCGGGAACCTCGGAGGGCTTTGCCGCGAGCAGGGCTCCCGCCGCGCGGATGCTTTTGTTGACAGCGTCATAATCCTCAAGGGCTCTCGCGCCCGCGTGAAGGGTAATGCGCACTCCGCCTTTGTAGTTCTGCATCGAAACGGCTTTAATCATGCCGATTTCGCCCGTGTAGTGAACATGAGTGCCGCAGCACGCGCAAAGGTCCGCGTCCTCAATTCTCACAAGGCGCACCTGACCGTCAATTTCCTTCTTGCTGCGGTAGTCGTAGTTTTCAAGCTCCTCGTCGTTCGGGTAAATCGTCTCAATTTCAAGGTTGTTCCATACAGCCTCGTTCGCGAGACGCTCCGCCTGAGCGAGAATTTCGGGGGTGACAACGCCGTTGAAATCAACCGTGACCGCGCTCTCTCCCATATGGAAACCCACATTGTCAAAGCCCGTGAGCTGATGGATGTAGCCCGAAAGAATATGCTCGCCCGAATGAAGCTGCATATTCAGGAATCTGCGGTCGAAATCGATTGAACAGCCTACATTTTCTCCGGGTTCAAACTCCTCGGAGCAGTAGTGATAAATAATGCCGTCAACTTCCTGCACGTCGATTACGGCGGCTGAGTTGATGAAGCCCGTGTCGGCGGGCTGGCCGCCGCCTTCGGGGTAGAATGCGGTCTTGTCAAGCACGACGGCGTATCCCTTTTCGGTCGCCTCGCACGAAACAACATCCGCGCTGAACTCCGACATATAGGCGTCAAAATAATAGAGTTTCTGAGTCATTCGTTCACCTGATATTATTTTAAAAATAATTATAAAGCAAATTTATCGCGGAAACAAAGTTTAGCACATATTTATAAAATATGCAATACTCTCATTTTTTACATTTGAGATGTTCATTTTTCAAGGCAGCATACTCATATATTCCTCTTCGGATATTATCGGAATCCCGAGTTCCTTCGCCTTCTTGTTTTTTCCGCTCGTCGAGTTCACGTCGTTGTTGATGAGGTAATCCGTCTTCGCCGAAACGGAGGAAGCGACCTTGCCGCCGAGCGACTCAATCTCCGCCTTGACCGCGTCCCTGTTCGGGTAGTGATAAACCGCGCCCGTGATTACAAAGGTCTTGCCCGCGAACGGAGCGTCACCCGCGATCACCGCGTCATCCGAAACATTGAGGCAGCCGAGCAGGTCGTCGAACTCCGCCCTGTTTTCGTTCATCCACGAAATGATATTGTCGGAAACTATGTCGCCTATGCCGTCGATTTCCGCGAACGAGCCGCCGTTTTCAACCGTCTCAATGAATTTTTCAAGCGCGTTCTCTCCGAAATAACCCGAAATGAGCTTGCCCGTGTTTTTGCCGACATTCGGAATTCCGAGCGAGCCGATGAACGCCGAAAAAGTGACGTTTCTCGAAACATTCACAGCGTCGATAATGTTGGCGTAAGCCTTTTCGCCGAAGCCTTCCAGCGAGGTTATCTCATCTCTGAAACGCTCAAGACGGTAAATGTCCGCGAGGGTTTTCACGAAGCCCGCGTCAACGAATTTTTCAAGCGTCGCCTCGCTGAGTCCGATTATATTCATCGAATCCCTCTCGCAGAAATGGGCGAATTTACCCACATTTTTCGCGGGGCAGGCGGGATTGGAACAGTAGAGCGTCTTTATACCGTCGTTGTCTTTTATAACCGTTTCCCCTCCGCAAAGAGGACACTCGCTGGGAATGACCGTCTCGCCCGTTGACTCAACGGTTTTCGCTATCTGCGGAATTATCATGTTCGCTTTATAGACCTCGACTTTCGAACCGATGCCGAGCCTGAGCGACTGCGCCACGCTCACATTGTGAACGGACGCCCTCGACACCTCCGTTCCCTCCAGCTCAACCGTGTCGAAAATCGCGACGGGATTGAGAAGACCCGTCCTCGACGGCGACCACTCAATTTCGCGGATTGTCGTTATTTCCGTCGCGTCCTCCCATTTGAACGCCATGCCGTTTCGCGGGAATTTGCCCGTCGAGCCGAGCTGTTTTCCGTATTTTATATCGTCAAGCACGAAGACGAGACCGTCTGAGGGGAAGTCGTTTGACGGCAGCTTCGCCTTGTATTCCTCTATTTTTTCAGCCGCGTTCTCCCGTGTCACAACGCAGTGCTCAACGACCTCAAAGCCCGATTTCTCAAGGTAACTGAGGTTCTTCGCGAGGCTGTTTTCCGCGTTCACCTCTTCGTTGTCGGTGAAAACAAGGTCAAACGCGAAAACGTGAATCTCGCGCTCCCTTGACTCCCTGCTGTCGAGCATCCGCACGGTTGACGACGCGAGATTTCTCGGGTTCTTGTATTTCGCCTCCGTCTCGGGAACAAGCGAGTTTATTCTCTCAAACTCGCTGAATTTCATAAGCGCCTCTCCGCGCACAATCAGCTTGCCTTTATACTGCACCGCGTGGGGCAGACCTTTGAAATAAACGGCGTTGTGCGTAACGTCCTCGCCCGTCTCGCCGTCTCCGCGCGAGCAGACAGAAACAAGCCGTCCGTCCTGATAGGTAGCGACAACCGTAAGGCCGTCGCACTTCCAGCTTAAAACGGCGCTCTTGTCGCCGAGCCAGCTTTCGATTTCGGCTGCCGATTTCGTTTTGTTGAGCGAAAGAGCCGGATATTCGTGCTTTATCTTTCTGAGCTTCGATACCGTCTGCTCGGTAAAAACCCTCTGCGTCGGGCTGTCCTCATAAACCGTTCCCGTCTCCTTTTCGAGGGCGAGCAGCTCATCGTAAAGCGCGTCATATTCAAAGTTTGAGATTATCTCCTCATTTCGCGAATAGTAGGAGTCCGCCGCCTTGTTGAGCGTGCGGATAAGTTCTCTCATTCTTTCGTCTTTTGTCATTTTCATCACCTTATAGATTTTACTCCAAATAAACCCCTTTTGTCAATTTTATCCACCCGCCAAACCCACTCCTCCGCTGTACGCAGGGAACGCGGTTCCGCGTTCCATATACAAAAGCTGACCGCAGGTCCCTTAACATTTTGCCCCGCAAAATATATCGCGCCGTTTACGGCATATCGCGTTCACTGAACATATAGAACGCCGCAGGCGTATCTCGCGCGGGCAAAGCCCGCCCACAGCCCCGCCAACCCCCGATTCCACTCCCGGTAGAGCCGTTTCCCGAACAGTAGAGTCAAAACCGCAAGAGTAGGTTTACTTTTTCCGCGCCCGCAGGTAGAATATTTCACGAAAAAACAAACTTTGTCAGGGAGGTGGCTGTTCTTGAGAACCCCGCTTAACGAAAGAAAACTGCCCGACTACACAAGGGGCGAGGAAATATTCAATATGGTGTCGCACACGGTCGGCGGCGGCTTCGGTCTTGTCGCCCTCATTCTGTGCGTGGTTTTCTCCGCGTTACGACGCGACAGAGCCGCTCTCGCGGGCGGTCTCGTTTACGGTATCTCAATGATTTTTTTATACTCGGTCTCGAGCGTTTATCACGGTCTCACCGCGATAAAGGCGAAAAAGGTTATGCAGGTGCTCGACCACTGCACGATTTACGCGCTGATTTACGGCACCTACGCTCCCGTTCTCCTGACGGGGCTTCTCGACAGATATCCCAAGGTCGCGCTGATTATTCTCTGCGTCATCACCGCCGGAACCGCTGTCGGCGTAACCTTCACCGCCATCGATTTTCACCGCTACCGCGTAATCTCCCACACCTGTTACTTCGTTGTCGGATGGTGCGCGCTTTTCGCCGTGAAATATATCATTCTCGCGTTCGGCCTCCCCTTCTTTCTCTGGATTCTCGCGGGCGGCGTCTTCTACACATCGGGTATGATTTTTTACGGTCTCGGCAGAAACAGACGGTGGTTTCACTGCGTTTTTCACATATTCATCCTGCTCGGCAGCGTTTTCCAGTTCGTCGGCATTTTCACAGGATGTATGATGAAATGAAGATGTCAGATGTCAGCTACCGGATGTTGGATTGTTGAATTACCGCAATCTCCCCTCACACATAACCTCCTCCTAAGACGGAGGGAGTTTGCTTGCCTCGCCCTTTGGGGCGCGGGTGTTCAGTGAACACCTCTGCCGTAAGGCAGAAGCGCCGACCGAGCCGGCAGGCGAGACGGTGGCGCCGAAGGCGACGGAGATGGCCAAGCCTTCCCCTTGAGAGCGCAGGTCTCATCCTTCTTATAGCCTCCCTCATTGAGGGAGGTGGCGCCGAAGGCGACGGAGGGAGTCCGCAAATTTCATAATCAACAACAATTAAACCAAGAACTCAAAACAACAAACCAACGTAACTCCGTAAGGAACGCGGAACCGCGTTCCGCATACAAAAGCCGACCGCAGGTCCCTTAACATTTTGCACCGCAAAATATATCGCGCCGTTTACGGCATATCGTGTTCGCTGAACATATCGAACGCCGCAGGCGTATATCGCGCGGGATGACATCATCCCGCCCTTTTTATATTTATCGTTTTAATAAAAGTCTTTATTTTTTTCAAAACATAATGTATAATCAACAGAAAAGCGTCGGAGGTAAACTTATGACACTTGAAGAAGCAAGAGAATTTTTCGCGGCGGACCGTTTCGCCACATACAAAACGGGCATAACCATCGATGAGGTGGGCGAAAACTACGCTAAATGCTCGTTTACGGCAGGTGAAAACGATGTCGCTGCTCACGGCGCGGTTATGGGCGGAGCGATATTCACCCTGGCGGATTTCACCTTCGCCGTCTCAACAAACACGCGTGAAAGCCTGACCGTAACCACCTCCGCGGATATCAATTTCATAAGCGCGCCCAAGGACAGAAAGCTGACGGGCGAGAGCCGCTGCCTCAAAAACGGCAGAAAAGCCTGCTTTTTTGAAATCACGATTACCGACGGCGCGGACAATCTCGTGGCAACCGCGCTCTTCAACGGAATACATTTATAATCAAGAGGTAAACGGATGAAAGAATATGTAATGGGCAACGGCGCCATAGCCCTGGGCGCTCTCGCGGCGGGAGTCAATCTTGTCGCGGGCTATCCCGGCACGCCGTCCTCCGAAATAATAGAAACCGTCTCGAAATATCCGCACGACGGAGTGCATCTCGAGTGGTCGGTAAACGAGAAAGCCGCCCTCGAGGTAGCCGTCGCCGCCGCATACAGCGGAGCGAGAGCCCTTGTCACCATGAAGCAGATGGGTCTCAACGTCGCCTCAGATCCGCTTATGAGCGTCGCTTATGTCGGCGTCAAAGGCGGTCTTGTAATCGTCAGCGCGGACGACCCCGGTCCCATCTCGTCCCAGACGGAGCAGGATACCCGCCGTTACGCGGATTTCTGCCGTATTCCCGTCTTCGACCCGTCCTCTCCAGAAGAGGCATACAAAATGATAGGCGACGCCTTCGAATACTCCGAAAAATACTCTACTCCCGTGCTTTTCAGACCGACCACGAGAGTCTGCCACGCCTACGCCTCAATTGATATCCCCGAAAAAACCGCTCCGAAAGAATACGAGGGTTTTATAAAAGATTCGGGCAGGTGGGTTATTTTCCCCCGCCTTTCATACGCGAATCACGGCAAAATCGAGGAGCGCAATGTTGAAATCGGTAAGGATTTTTCATCATATTCATTCAATACCGTCGAGGGAAGCGGCGCCAAAGCGGTCGTCGCCTCGGGCGTAAGCTACGCCTATGTCAGAGAATGTCTCAAAGACCGCGATGATGTCAGACTCATCCGTGTAGCGACGGCTTTTCCGTTCCCCGAAGACTTTATTCTCAACGCCCTTGACGGCGTGAAGGAAGCCCTCTGCGTCGAGGAACTCAGCCCCTATATCGAGGAGCAGATTCTCAAAACCGCGGGCAGGCATCGCCTTGACATAACGGTTCACGGCAAGCTTGACGGCAGCGTGCCGCACAACGGCGAAAACAGCGTCGAGCTTTCGGAAAAAATACTCGGAAACTATCTCGGAAACACAGCGAAGGAGCGTATCGACCTTTCGGGCGCTCCCGCTCTTCCCGCGCGTCCTCCCGTCCTCTGCGCGGGCTGTCCGCACAGAGCTTCGTTCTATGCCGTCAAGCAGGCGATGAAGGGCAGAAAAGCCTTTTTCTGCGGGGATATCGGCTGCTATACCCTCGGCAACGCGATGCCTCTCGATATGGTCGACACCTGCCTGTGCATGGGCGCCGGCATAACAATGGCGCAGGGCTTCAGTCACACGGATAAAGACGCCGTCTGCTTCGCTTTCACGGGCGATTCCACATTTTTCGCTTCGGGTATGACGGGCGTTGTCAACGCGGTTTACAACGAGGCGGATATCATCCTTTGCGTGCTCGACAATTCCACAACAGCGATGACGGGCCACCAGCCCCACCCCGGCACCGGGCGCAATATGGCGGGCAATATCGTCGAAAAGGTTGATATCGCTAAGGTTCTCGAGGGCGCGGGAGTCAGAAAAATTATCACCGTAAACCCGCTCAATCTCGAAGAAAGCATAAACGCGGTCAGAGAGTGCGCCGACGAAAAGGGAGTCAAAGCGATAATATTCAAGTCCCCCTGCATAGCGATAACAAAGCCCTCGGGCAGATGCTCGGTTGACCCTGAAAAATGCGTCAACTGCAAAAAATGCATCCGTGAAATCGGCTGCCCCGCCCTGATTACTCTCGACGGAAATGTCACAATTGACGGCAATCTCTGCACGGGCTGCGGACTCTGTTCGCAGATATGCCCGATGAACGCAATCGGAGGTGAAGAGCGTGAATAAAGATATCCTCATCTGCGGCGTAGGCGGTCAGGGCACCGTGCTCGCATCGAAGATTATCGCCGCGTCGGCAATGCGCGAGGGCAGCGCCGTTCACTCCGCCGAAACAATCGGTATGGCTCAGCGCGGCGGTCCCGTCACAAGCCATGTCCGCGTAGGCGAAAACGCATTCTCGCCTCTCATCCCCTTCGGAAACGCGGATATCATCCTCGCCTTCGAGCCGGGCGAAGCCGTGAGAAACCTCAAATATCTGAAAAAAGACGGCGTTGCCGTCGTCAACACAGCCCCCGTAAAGCCCGTTACCGAATCGCTCAATCCCTCGGGCTATGACGGCAAGGCGGAGGTTGAATACCTCAAAAGCAGATGCTCCTGCATCTTCGTGAATTCCGACGAGGTCTGCAAGCCCTTCGGCTCGTCGAAATTCTTCAATATCATCATACTTGGCACGGCAGCGGGCTCGGGCAGACTCGGCATAAGCAAGGAAACGATACTTTCGCAGATTGAAAAACTCGTGCCGCCGAAATTCATTGAGATAAACAAAAAAGCCTTCCTCGCGGGTTATGAAACCGGCGAAAAGGCCCTGTAATAAAAGGAGAACGATATGAGAATAAGCGAAAAACAGCTCGCCCTCGTTGACAGGCAGATAAAACGCATCATCGAAAGCGGCAACTATTACAGCGAAATCTATAAAAAAGCGGGCATAACGGGCGTTTCGACTCCCGAGGATTTTGAGAAAATCCCGTTCACAGACAAGGCCGATTTGCGCAACGCATATCCCCTCGGCATACAGGCCGTCCCCGATGAAAAGGTCGTGCGCATCCACTCGTCCTCGGGAACTACGGGCAAGCCCGTAATCATTCCCTACACCTCGAAGGATGTTGACGACTGGGCTACTATGTTCGCGAGATGCTATGAAATCGCGGGAATCACCGCGCAGGACAGAATCCAGATTACTCCCGGCTACGGTCTGTGGACCGCGGGCATCGGCTTCCAGGCGGGCTGCGAAAAGCTCGGCGCCATGGCTATTCCGATGGGACCGGGCAACACCGAAAAACAGCTTCAGATGATGGTCGATCTTCAGTCAACGGTCATCTGCGCCACTTCCTCCTACGCCCTTCTGCTCGCGGAGGAAATCAACAAACGCGGTTTAAAGGATAAAATCAAACTCAGAAAGGGCGTAATAGGCTCGGAAAGATGGAGCGACGCCAAACGCAACTATATCGCGCGCGAGCTCGGAATCGAGCTTTACGACATTTACGGCCTTACCGAAATCTACGGCCCCGGCATAGGCGTCAACTGCCCCGACCAGACGGGTATGCACATCTTCGACGACTTCCTCTACACCGAGATTATCGACCCGAAAACGGGCGAGGTCCTTCCCGACGGCGAGGAGGGCGAAATAGTCATCACCACCCTTGTCAAGGAGGGCGCCCCCCTCATCCGTTTCCGCACGCACGATCTGTCGAGAATAATCCCCGGCGAATGCCCCTGCGGCAGAACTTACCCGAGGCTCGACACAATCAAGGGCAGAAGCGACGATATGTTCAAGGTTCACGGCGTCAATATGTTCCCGAGCCAGGTCGAGGAAATCCTCGGTCAGGTTGACGGCGTTTCAAGCGAATACAAAATCGACATTGCCCACGATGAGAACAAGAACAGGGATATCATCATGATTACCGCCGAGGCGGACGGCAGGGTCGATTTCGAAAAAACCGCCGAAACAATAAAGAATCTTTTCAAATCAAGGCTAAATGTCACGCCCAATGTCGTCATAGTCTCTCTCAACACCCTTCCGCGTTCCGAAAAGAAAACGCAGAGAGTTTTCGATCACAGAGGCGACTGATTACCGCTTATTGCACAAAACAAAACCGTATAATTTGTTGAAAATCAACAGTCTTTATTATAATTATTACTTATTTTTATAAGGACTGTTGATTTTATTTTTATTTTATGCAATAATTATCCTGCATATTATGGAATTGTGCCCCTTCGGCACAGCGTTTTTCAGCGCAACCATTAAGGAGGAAAAGAAATGACAAAATGCAAAAAGGTGATAAGCCTGGTGCTCGCAATCGCTCTGATTGTCGGAACCGTCGCCTGCCTCGGCACCGTTGTCGGTCTTAAGGCAAAGGCGGAAACCCCCACAATCACGAACCTTGACGGCATCGAAAGAACACCCGGACAGCACCGCGGACTGGATAAGGACGGCAATCCGAGAACCGCTCCCCTTACGAAGAGCGAGCTCGCGGAACTGTATCCCGCCGGATATTCCTATCTTTCCGGCTGGGCTTATGAGATTGACACATCCGACGGCTACACTCCCAACTATGATTTCCAGAATCATATGACAGAGACCGACGGTTATGTCCAACCCGGCGACTATATCGTCCTGCTCATCAAGTTCACAACCAGCTACCCCTATATGGGCAACCTTACGGGCTGGTTCACACATACTTATGATTTCTTTGAAAATATCAACACCGACAACGACGGTCTGACCGACCTTACAATCAAACCCCTTAATTCATCCAACACCAACCTTGAAACCTACGGCTGTATTATGAACCCTCTTCAGGCTGATGTTCCGGCGGCAACTGCCAAAAACGATTCAAACATCACCAAATCCGGCTGGACCGCGGATGAACTCGACACCATCGGCGTAAATGTTTATGTCGGCGGCAGAACAGGTTCCACCATTTACTATCAGAACGAGGATGACCTCTGGTCACTCGCTATTATGTATAGAGTCAGAACCGAACATCCGGATGCGGAACATACTCCTCTCGAAGACGGTGAAATCGGCTCAATCTTCCTTCCCGCAACCCAGGATCCGAACAAAGGTATGTTCAAGGTTCCGGTAACCGGTATGACCAAAGCTCAGGCAGCCAAGAAAACAGGCACCCTCGCGGTCAGCGAGAACGGAACAAAGGCCGTCAACTCCCACGAAGTTCCCAATTTCGATTATCAGGACTTCGGCGTTACTCTCTGCATAGGCGAGCCGTCCTCGCAGGGCAAGACCTACACCGCGACTTTCTATGACGAGGCAGGCGAAAATGTTCTCGGCACAATAACAGACATTCGCGACGGTCAGTCAATAGACGCAATCGAAAGCCCCGCTGACACAGCGACAACCTTCTTCAAGGGCTGGAGCACCGTAAAGGGCGATGAAAGCGCTATTGTAACATTCCCGCAGACTATTACGGAAAATGTCAAATATTATGCGATTTACAGCGAAGCGACTCCCATAACGCTCGTTTTCGGCGACACGGAAGTCAGAGCGTTCAACGGCGATACAATCGAATCCTTCCCCACAGCTCCCGCGATTACAGGCAAAGACTTCAAAGGCTGGAGCACAACGGAAGGCGACGCCTCCGCTATTGTAACTCTTCCTTATTCAGTAAATACAACCGAAAGTGAAATCGTTTTCTATCCCATTTATGAAACCTCGAAATTCACCGTAACCTTCGACATGAACGGCGGCAACGAGAATAATGTCGTTATAAAGAATGTTGAATACGGCAAAGCCGCTTCGACAATCGTTCCCTCCGGTGATTTCACCAAGACCGGCTTCAACTTCGCAGGCTGGTCGACATCAAATACCGCGACCGCTCCCGATGCGGATCTCGGTGCAATAACAGAAGACACGACATTCTTCGCCGTCTGGACCGCGAAGGAATACAGCGTCAGACTGTATCTCACAGAAGACGCAGCTGATCCTTACATGACCTTTGCTGTTACATACGGAGGAAGCTCTCCCAAGATTTCGGCGAACGATGACAAACCCTCCAAGCAGGCGGGAGCTCCCGAAAACAGCATCTTTGCCGCATGGGTAAACAAAGCCACCGGCGACACCGTTTCCACAACGGAACTCAGACCCGCGGGCACAGCCAGCGCCTATACAATCGACGGCGACCTTGATGTTTACGTCAGATGGACAAGCGTCTCAACCTTCTCCTTCTACATTCCCAGCGTTGAAAACGAGGGCGAATGGGTGCTTGTAGACACATACTCACAGGTAACAGCCTCCACCTGGACAACAATAAAGACAGCGTTTACCAGCAAGGCAACCGAACTCGGCTACGCTTACCAGACATCAGCAACCACCGCTACCGAAAAACAAAACCTCGCCAAGTGGGCAACCAACCCCGAAGGCACAGAGGGCATTGTTTCACTCGACGGTAAAAACGCGGACGGCGGCACCGTCGTTACGGTTAACGATCCCGTTACCAACACAGCGTTCTACATCGTCGGCAAGAGACTTTCGAACACCGATGTTCTCGCAGGCGAAGACGGTCCCTCACTCCTTGATGACACCCAGCGCACAGGTCAGTATGAGACCAACCCCGTAAATATTTTGCTTGACAAGATAGCCGAGAACGCTCCCGAGGGCAAGGAATTCGCAGGCTACTTCGTTGACGAAAACGGCAACGAGGTTGAAACCGAGGTTTCCGCGTCCTTCGCGACATTCGCGCTTCCTTACGGTCAGCACACATATTACCCCGCATGGCAGGATATCGTTTACACAATAGTATTCAGTATTGACGGCTATGTCGCCACTGCCGATGTCGTTTACGGCGAGACTCTTACCGTAAACAGCGAGGAAATCGTTCCTTACGAATCCTACACAGGCTTCCCGGTAATTCCCGAGAACATTCCCGATATAGACGCCGATCCCTCCAAGAGCGTTGAACTCTATGACAAGACGCTCAAAGACTGGAACAAAGACGGTTATATCATCACCGGCTGGGAGATTATCTACGACGGTCAGGCTGTTGCCACACTTGACAACGAGAATCCCTACCCCGTAAATCCCGACCACTCCTATGTTCCCAACCTCGGCGAATTCAGCGGCAAGCATGTTATAAACATCAACGCCACAGTCAAACCTCTCTACTACGAAGCAACATTCGACTGCGGCCAGGTCAAGGCTAAATTCCCGGACGGCTCAACCGTTCAGAAACTCTGGATAGCGACCGGCACAGGCGCGAGCGCCATCAGAGAGATGACAGAAGCAGCATTCGGCGTTCCCGTAAAAGAGAACTGCACATTTATGTCATGGCAGCCCAACGAACCGATGGGAGCGGAAGCGACCACCTTCGTTCCTATGATTTACGGCAAGCCCGTCAAGATCTTCTTCGTATACGGCGACCTCGGTGAAGAGGGCCTCAACTACGAGGCGATTTACAACGGCGAAGCCACCGACTATATGGTCCTCAACAAATACTGCGAACAGGACGGCTCAACCCTTCTTGAAGAAGGCGCAGAAATGGTAGATCCCTACTCATGGGCTCCCTACAGCCTGCTTATGGGCTGGAGCGTCGCCCCCGCCTACACCTTCACAAATGAGGAAGGCGAAGAAATCGAGTTTGTCGACCGCCTCGGTCCTGACGACGTAATCAAGGGCAACATGATCTTCACCACCAGCTACAAGCCCTTCGAAGACTGCTGGCTCATCATCTACGACAGCAACACAAGCTACCTCATCGGTTCAATCCTTGAAGGCATCATCGACAAGGAGCGCGCCATCAACGAACTCTTCAACTTCACAGGCGAACCGGCGGCTCCCGGTAAGATTGAAGAACTTGTAGGCGACTACACCGGCAGAACAATCGAACAGATTCTCTCCGAGGAACTTCAGAAATCGTTCAACGCCAACATCTACAAGACAGTCGGCAAGGACTTCTCGAAGATTTACTGGCACGAAGGCAAACAGGTTGACAAGAAGGATGCGGTAGTCAACGCAAACGCAGAAGAAGAAATCATCATCTGGTATCAGTTCAAACTCATCAACTTCAACCTGAAGAAACTGTTCAGCAGAGAGATGTGGCAGAGCGTTTACATTGTCGGCAGACCCGTCACCATCCCGAAGGCATGGCTTGACCCGTCGCAGACAGCGCAGACACTTGAAACAATCATCAATGTTGTCAAAGGCCTTCTCGGCTAAAACCAAAACCGTATAATATCCACGCGGGGGCGCAGGATTTTTCCTGCGCCCCGCTTTTTTACTTTACAACAGCCGTCCGTATTGCTATAATGTAATATATATTTAATTACTTTAAAAGAAGGTTGATTCTTTGAAAATCTTATTTGCGGTTCTTATAATTATCGCGGTTGCGGCCGCGGTGTGCGTAATAAGGGCGGCGCGCCTGAAAGCGAAACCGTCGGGAAACGCGGAACATAAAAAGGAATTTGACGATGACACTGCGGTTGACCGCTTCTGCGAGATTCTCCGCAAAAAGACGGTCTGGCCGAGAAACGGCGAATTTGACCGCGACGAGTTCGACTCCTTCCTGCCGCTGCTGAAAAGCCTCTACCCCGCCGCGTTTGAAACGCTCGAGGTCAACACAATCAACAACTACGGCATCCTTCTGCGCTGGAAGGGTAAAAATCCCGAAGCGAAGCCCTTCGTGCTTATGGCGCACTATGATGTCGTGAGCGTTGACGAAAGCAAGTGGAATTATCCTCCTTTCGGCGCCGAAATTCACGACGGCAAAATCTACGCGAGAGGCTCCGTTGACACAAAATGCATAATCTCCGCCGAAATGGAAGCGGTAACATATCTTCTCTCAAAAGGCTTCGCGCCCGAGAGCGACATCTGGTTCTCCTTCACCAACAACGAGGAAACAGGCGGAGACACCACTCCCGCCGTTGTCGAGTTCTTCAAGGCAAACGGCATTGACCCCCGCTTCGTGCTTGACGAAGGCGGAGCGATAGTCAACAGCCCCGAGCTCGGAGTCAAGGACGACCTCGCTATGATAGGCGTGTGCGAGAAGGGCATCTGCGACACGGTCGTCACCGCGGAAGCGAAACCCGGCCACTCATCGACACCGATGCCCGGCGACTCTCCCGACCTCCTGGCGGACTGCATCGCGAAAATCAGAAAAATCCATTTCAGACCGAGGCTCGAGCCCGTCGTGCGCGATATGCTCAAAGGAATCGGCGCATACTGCCCGTTCTATCTTCGCCTCGCTATTGCCAATATGTGGCTGTTCGCCCCCGTCATCAAGCTTGTAATGAAGAATTTCGGAGAGTCGAACGCCGTTATGCGCACCACAATCTGTTTAACCCAGCTTAAAGGCTCCGACACAATAAATGTCATCCCCGCGACATCACAGGCGGGCTACAGCGTAAGAATCGCCCCGTGGGACAGCGTTGACAAAGTCCTCGGAATCATCCGCAAGGCTGTCGGCAAAAAGGCGACGGTTGAAGCCGAATACTCGTTTGAGCCCTCGCCCGTTTCCGACTACAAATGCGCGGAATTCGACCTGCTGAAAAACACAATAAACTCCGTTTACCCGCAGGTCGGCGTTTCAACAATGATTATGACAGGCGGCACGGACTCTAAACATTTCGCGAGAATAAGCAAAAATGTTTACCGTTTCGCGGGCTTCCGCTTCTCGGGCGAAAACATCGCGGGTATGCACGGCAACAACGAATCCCTCGATGTTCAGGCATACCTTGACGGAATAGATTTCTACATTGAACTGATAAGAAACTTCAACACGGGAGTTTGATATGGCTCTTAAAATAACAGCGGCGGTCCTGCTTTTCGCGGCTCTGTCCGTTTTCGCGACTCTCTTCTGCCGCGCAGGCTGGCCGAAATCAACCAAAAAAGGCTTTTATTTCAAAATGGCGGCGTCAACCGTGTTCCTGATTTCCGGCTTCCTATGCAGCAGAATATCGGGAAACAGGGGCTACTGCGCCCTCATCCTCGCGGGGCTCGCGCTCGGCTGGGTGGGCGATGTGTTTATGACGCTCGACCCCTTCCTTGTAAACAAGTCAAAAGGAGCGAAAGCGGCGGCGGGAATACTCGGCGGTCTCGCGTTTCTCGCAGGGCATATCTTCTACATAATCGCGTTTTTCAGGCTCCTTCCCCGTGGCGGAAAAACAACCTGCGCGCTCATCATTATGATAGCGGTCCTTATGTGCGTGGTCATAATAATCAAGCAGGCGCTCAAAGTGAAGCTCGGCAAACTCGCTCCCGCCGTGGCGGTTTACGCGGTCATGCTCCTCACAATGCTTTCATCCGCGTGGCTCCTCGCCTTTACGGGCGATGTCCGCCCCCTTTTCGGCGTTTCGGTCGCGGCAGGCTCGCTCCTGTTCGTCATTTCCGATTTCACGCTGGCGCTCAAGCTCTTCGCGGGCAAGCGCTTTGACACGCTGACGGTCCGCGCGGTTTACATTTACACTTACTTTTTCGCGCAGATGCTCATAGCGGGCAGCCTCGCGCTCATATGAGGTGAATTATGGCAAAATCGGGTTATTTAAGAGAAATTGACAGGCTCGGCAGGGTTGTTATCCCCAAGCAGTTCCGCAAGGAAATGAATATCCCCGAAGATGGCGGAGAGGTACTCCTTACCTGCAAAAACGGAGTTGTTACCGTCTCCAAGTCGGCGGAAACCTGCATATTCTGCCGCTCAAGAAGAAGGCTTTCCGACTTCAAGGGCAGACCCGTCTGCGCGAAATGCCTTGACGAAATAAAATACGGCGCCCGGGATGAAAGCGCCGCAGAGGAAGAATAAACCCGCTTTCGCGGAGAAATATTAATCAGGGAGAATCATTATGAAAAAACTTTTGTGCGTATTGATGTCCGTCATTATCGCCCTTTCGTGCGTTGTATGCGCCTTCGCATACGAGGATCCCGACTGGATAGCGAAACTCGCGGATGAATTCATTGACGAAAAAGGCCCCGAGGTTGACGGGCTCGTCATCGACTATGTCAGCTACACGCCCCGCAACCTGAAGGGCAGCACCAAATACCCCCTTGTCATCCTCCTTCACGGTATGGGTCAGGGCGGAAAGCCCCGCGAACAGATAGAAGACAACTACTTCCCCGCGTTCGCGAGCAAGGAGATGCAGTCAAAATTCACAAACGGCGCGGCTTTCTTTATGATTCCCCGCTCGGATGAATCGAAAAACGCGATGGGAACCTGGACCGACGACGAGGTCCGTCCGCTCTATGAAACAATTCAGGACTTCATCGCAAGACATAAGAACAACATCGACCTTTCCAGAATATATATCGGCGGTTATTCGATGGGCGGCAAGATGACTCTCAAAATGCTCTCGACCTACCCCGAAATGTTCGCCGCCGCCTTCCCGATGTGTCCCGCTTATATTCCGAGCGACGATCAGCTCAAAGCCATAGCCGACATCCCGCTGTGGTTCTCCTGCTCGAAGTTCGACATCCTCGCGGGCTACTATGTTTACGGCAAGGATATCTGGGAAAAGGTCTGCGCCTATACCAACAGACCGCAGGACTGCCGTATGTCCGTCATCGGCAAGGTCTGCCTGCCCGACGGCAAGAAGGCCGACAGCAACCACCATGTATGGTTCGCGGCGTCAAACGATATGTTCACCTATGAAAACGGCGACTACCCGAATATGACAACCACCGACGCCACGGGCAAAACGGTCAAACTCACGGCGCCCGACGGCCTCATTTCGTGGCTTTGCAGATACAAATCCTCTTATGACGGCAAAGAAATAAAAGGCACAAGCCTCGTCGACGAAAACGAGTCAACCGTTTTCGATATGCTTCACAAAATGATAGGCGCCCTGCGCTTTATGTTCAGAGACACAATCAAAACGGCGCTTTCGGCTCTGTCACGCTGACGGCTGATTAATTTAAAACAGGAACAAAAAAAGGAAAAAGAAATGAAAAACAAATGGATAGCGGTGACGGTGATTATCGTCGTCGCGATATCTGCGGCGGTCGGCGCGGGAATAGCCGCTCACCGCTCGGCAGTTAAAAGGGAGGCAGCAAAACCCGCCTCTCAGACACAGGAAGACTCCGCGCCCGAAATAGTCATTATGTCGGATGAGGAGAGAATAGCCTTCATAAAATCCCTCGCGAAGGATTCCGACTTTCTCGCCTCTTATCCGGGAGCGTCGGGCAACGGTGAGGACGGGGACTATTCCCACGACCTGAAATACGCGAACAACTCAAAACCTCTTCCCCTTTCCTACGACATAGCGCTCTACACGATTTACAAGGCGCAGCAAAGCGGAGTCGACCCCGACCTTATCTTCTGCATTATGTGGCGCGAGAGCAATTTCAACCCCAACGAAATCGGCAGAAACTCGAACGGCACCTATGACTACGGCCTTATGCAGATTAACTCCTCCAACTTCAGCTTTTTAAGCCAGAAGGTCGGCATAACCTCCATGAACGACCTGCTCGACCCCTATAAAAACATCGACTGCGGCGTCTATTACATTTCCTCATATATGAGAAAATACAACGACATCAACAAGGCGCTTATGTGCTATAACTTAGGCGAGGGCGGAGCGCAGAAAAAATGGAGTCAGGGCATTTACTACTCCTCCTATTCGAAAAGCATAATCGAGAGAATGGGGCAGTATTATTTAGTCGAAAACTACACAATGCCGCGCTCATATTCGCAGGGCGGAGCCGTTTACTACAATGACGACGGCGAAGAGGTAACGGATGAAATCCCCGAAGAGACCGAAACCGAAACCGTCATCGAAACAACAACAAAGGCGAACAAGAAAGAATATGTTCCTCACGAAAAGGAATACCAGAAAAACGAAAAAACAACGACCGCCCGCCGCGAAACAAACAAAAGCAAAACAACCGAAAAACAATAATATCAAAAAAGAGGTTAAGGCGCTGCGCCTTAACCTCTTGTGTTTTTACCATTTCTTTTTCTTTCCTATAAGTATCATCACGAGTATCGTCACTACCGAGAGCGATATCACAAAAAGATATCCGAAACGCCATTTGAATTCGGGCATCGACTGGAAGTTCATACCGTACCAGCCCACGATAATCGTCAGCGGGAAGAATATGCTTGTCAGCACAGTGAGCGTTTTCATCGTCGAGTTGAGCCTCGCGTCAAGCTGCGAGGTGTAGGCGCTCTGCAGGTGCTCAACCGTGTTTTTGCAGCTGTCCGAGTCCTCGCGCAGGCGTTCCGTCTTTTTTGAAATGTTGCTTATATAGATAAGATTCTCGTCCCTGAAAACGCCGTTCTCGTTTTCCTCAATCGCTTCCGTAATGTCAAGAATCTGCTCATAGTAGTTATGCTGCCTGAGCAGGTTCTTTTTTATGTTGAGAAGCTCTGCGGTAAATGAATCGTCCGCCTTGTTGTGAAAGAGAAGCTCCTCAAGGTCGGTGAGCTTCGTGACCGTTTCCTCAAGCGTCTTTACATCGCCCGAAAGAATTTTGTCAAAGAAGGCGGATATCAGTTTTTCGAGCGTGACGGCGCTTGCGGGATACCTTTTGACCGCCGCGAGAAAACGCTGCTTTATACTGCCGTCATTGTCCTCGACATCAACAACAAGAAAAAGATTCTTCTTTATGTAAAGAGCGACGCAGTCGTCGTGTTTGCGGTCCGCGCTGATAATCCTCAGCTCCGTAAACGTGTATTCGTCGTGAATCTCAACGCCCGAACGGAAGCCGCCCGCGGCAACGCGGCAGCACTCCACCGTGGTCTCGGAAAAGCCCGCGTCCCCGTAGATTTTCTCAAGCTCGTCAACATCGACATAGCCCGCGTAAAGCGAGCCGCCGTTCAATGGGAGAGACTCCGTCTCACGCACCGTATTTCCGTCAAATTCGAAAAACATAAAATCACGTTCCTTTGTTATTCCGGTTTTATTGTGCCTGTTGTTTCCGCCGCCCACGGCTTGTATTCCCGCGCCGCGCGCTCAAAGCTCGCAAGATCCTTTATCGCCCATATCGAAAGCTTCGCGTATTTGTTTATTATTTTGCATTTCGCGGGGGACGCGAACCACTCATCAGGCGCCCAGGACGCCATTTCATAATCAACGGGAATCCACACCGAAAAACGGTCTCTGCCCGCGAGGGCGTTTATCTTTTCAAGCTCCTTCTCATCGGTCATCCCGTCAAACGATATTTCCGCTTTGGGGAGTTCCGACACAACCTTTTTCGCGGCGGCGTAATTCCAGCAGGAGATTATGACCCGCGCTCCGCTTTTACGGAGCATTTCAAAAAGCGCTTCCAGTTCTTCTTCCGAAAACCGCTGAATCTTATTGTCGATTTTCAGCTGAATGTTGTTTTCCTCCGCAAGTCTGAGCACATCCTCAAAAAGCGGAATTTTCACGCCTCTGAATTCAGGGGAAAACGAAACGCCGAAATCATATTCCAGCGCCTCCTCGTATGTGAGCGAGGAGATTTCCGTTTCCTTTTCTATTTCGCTGCCGTCCGCGTTTCTCGCGGTGCGGTTGATTGTGCCGTCGTGCAGAACAACGATTTTTCCGTCTTTCGTAACAGCCAGGTCGAGCTCAATCATCTCGTAGCCCTGCTTTACCGCCGCCTCAAACGACGGCATCGTGTTTTCGGGATATTCGCACTCAACGCCCTTGTGCGCCTGGAGCCTGACTCCGTTTCTCATACGGCGGCCTCCTTACATTTTCATAAAAGCGGACATCATACATCCGCCCGCGGCTCCCGCCTCAAGAACGGAGCCGAGATTTTCAGGCGTAATTCCGCCTATCGCGTAAACGGGAAGGTCCGTTTTTCCGCAGATTTCCTTTACAAACGAAACTCCTCTGCCCTCAAGTCCGGGCTTGCAATCCGTTTCGAATATCGTGCCGAGAACAATCCTTGTCGCGCCCGCGTTTTCCGCTTCACAAACATCCTCTTCGCCGTGGCACGAAACGCTTATATTCTCAAAACCGCCTAGCCTGTCCTTACTCTCCCGCAGGACGGGAACAGACAGGTGAATGTTTCTGAAACCGTGTTTTCGCGCGAGGTCAATATGCGAGTGGATATAAAACGGCACTCCGTTTCTCTCGCAGATTCCGCTTATCTTAACGGCAAGCGCCTCATATTCGTTTTCGCTTAAATCCTTCTCGCGCAGAATGAGCGAGCAGGGCGCAAGCCCGCAGACCTTTTCAATCTGCGCAATAAAATCCCCTTCGCACAGCAGACGGTTCGTTATTACAATAAGCTTCGAATAATCAGACATAGATATAATCGTTGAGAACGGGCTGAAGACCGCCCCTCTCCATATCCTTATACATACTTTCAATCGAACGGCTGTCGTTTATCTCAAACTGCTCGTCGCCCGCGTCCTCTTCCTGACTGCCCGTATATTTCTCCTCATGGTCGCCTATGCCCGTCGAAACACCCGCCGAAACCTTCGTAGCGCAGATTTTCGCTATCCCGTTCCTGAACTGAGCGCTCTCCCTGCTCGAAACGGTTATTCCCGCGAACGGCAGAAAAATTCTGTAAGCGCACAGCACCTGGCACAATTCCTTTTCGCCTACATCACGGGGATTTATTTTATCGTTGTTGATAATCGGACGAAGCCTCGGGCAGCTCAGACTCAATTCCGCGTGCGGATAGCGGCGGTTCAAGTGGTAAACATGCAGAGCCGTCGCGAGCGCGTCCTTGCGGAAATCGTCAAGACCGAGCAGCGCGGAAAAACCCGCTCCTCTCATGCCCGCCCTGAGCGCTCTTTCCTGCGCGTCAAAACGGTAGGGCCATACCCTCTTGTGTCCCATAAGGTGGAGCGTCTCATATTTTTCCTTGTTGTATGTCTCCTGAAAAACGGTCACATAGTCAACGCCGCACTCGTGCAGATATTTATATTCATCCGTGTTTACGGGGTAAATCTCAATTCCTATGTTGCGGAAATACTTTTTCGCGATTTTCACCGCCTGACCGATATATTCAATGTCGGAATATTTCCTGCTCTCGCCCGTTAGCATAAGAATTTCCTCCATGCCCGTTTCGGCGATTACCTTCATCTCGTGCTCGATTTCCTCAAAGCTCAGGCGCTTGCGGCGGATGTTGTTGTAGCAGTTGAAACCGCAGTAAACGCAGTAGTTCTCGCAGTAGTTCGCGATGTAAATCGGCGTGAAGATATAAACCGTGTTGCCGAAATGCTCCGCGGTTATCCTCTCCGCCTTCCTCGCCATCCGCTCTAAAAACGGAGCCGCGGCGGGCGAGAGAAGCGCCTTGAAATCCTCAACAGAGCAGGTCTCCCTGCTCAGAGCGCGCTCAACATCCCGCGCTGTGTATGAGTTGTAATCATATCCGCGGACCGCTTCAAGCACCAGGTCCTTTACATCGGAATCAATAACCTCCATACCCGGCAGATACTCCATAATATCCGTGCGGCTCGAAGGGTCCGTTTCAAGCGCGTGCTTGCGTTCGAGAGCCGCGGGCGGAAGCTCGTCCGAGTCTATGAAATAAACCTTGTTTTCTTCGTTTACAGGAGTCAATTCAATGCACCTCTTTTATCTGAGAAAGCCCGTGAGCGGGTCCGAAGCGCTGCCGCCTCTCGCGAGCACTCTGCCCATACCCGTTATGTATGCCGCGCGTCCCGCCTCAATAGCCTTGCGGAAAGCGCCCGCCATCGCGGGAACATCGCCCGCCGTCGCTATCGCCGTGTTTGCCATAACGGCGGCCGCGCCCATCTCCATTGCCTCGCAGGCCTGCGAGGGTCTGCCTATGCCCGCGTCAACAATAACCGGCAGGTCGATTTCGTCAATTAAAATCTGTATGAAATCTCTCGTGGCAAGCCCCTTGTTGCTGCCTATCGGAGCCGCAAGCGGCATAACCGCCGCCGCGCCCGCGCTCTGCAAATCCCTCGCGATGTTTAAATCGGGATACATATAAGGCAGAACAACAAAGCCTTCGTCCGCGAGAATTTTTGTCGCTTTGACCGTCTCGTAATTGTCGGGCAGAAGATATTTCGCGTCGTGCATAATCTCGATTTTCACGAAATCCCCGCAGCCCATCGCCCTGCTTAAACGCGCGATTCTCACTGCCTCGTCGGCGTTTCTCGCCCCCGATGTGTTCGGCAGAAGGGTCACGCCCTCGGGAATGTGGTCGAGTATGCTCTCGCTCTGCTGAGTGTTCGCCCTGCGCAGAGCCAGCGTGATAATCTGCGCTCCGCCCTGCTCGACGGCAGCCTTTATAAGATTGATATTATACTTGCCCGAGCCTAATATGAAGCGGCTTGTAAATTCGTGACCGCCTAAAATAAGTTTGTCGTCCATAGTGTTTCTCCGCTTTTATTTTAATATTAACTGAATAACCTTGTTCGCCTGATGCCCCGCGCATACAGCGACTCTCGGAGCCATAAGCCCCGTGCCCGAGCCGACATCCGTCGTGAGGTCCCCGCAGACGAAAAGCCTTCCGTTGACCCTGTTCGTCCTTATTTCATCCGCGTCGCCGTAGCCCGCCATACCGTTGCCCGAAACAACAACCGCTTCTGTCTGTGTAAGCAGTTCCCGCACGAGCATCGCCTTCCTGTCGGGCCTGTCAAACGCCTCGCATACAATGCCGTATTCCCCGAAAAGCCGGGAAACATTCCCGGGCGTCACCTCGACACATTCCGTTTTTATGTCGAGATACGGGTTTATATCGGCAAGTATCATCTTAATCGCGTCGGTCTTGTCCATACCGAGATGCGGGATTGTATAAGCCTGACGGTTCAGATTCGTTGTGTCAACCTTATCGAAATCGACTAAAAAAAGATGTCCAACGCCCGAGCGCGCGAGCATGACGGCTATGTTTGAGCCGAGCCCTCCGAGACCTGCCACCGCCACACGCGCAGCCTGCAGTTTCTCTTTTATTTCGGGCGAAAACCGCGCGTCAAAGGCTCTGTCGAGTTCTTCCTTCGCTATCATATCAGCCGCCTCCGACAAAGTTCAGAATCTCAACGCTGTCGCCGTCCTCAAGCACCGTTTCGCCCAGCTCTTCCTTCTTTAAAATTACAAGGTTGCGCTCGACCACAACACGCTCGGCGTTGTAGCCCGCTTCGGCTATATACTGCGCGACGGTTTTTCCCGCGGCGTTTACGCTTTCTCCGTTTATTGTTACCATGGCTTCTCCTGAAAAAAACAGACACACCCGCAGGGTATGCCTGTATTGCACAAATATCCCTACGTTGGCATTACCCAAATCAGGTTTCGGTTCGAGACAGCTTCAGTCTCCTCTCAGCCGACTGCCGTCAGCTCACCGTTTGCTGTTTAGTTTTTATTACATTATATTATATGCGATTGAAACGGTATGTCAAGTTATATTTTATTCATACTGCCCGTTTTATATCCGCCCAAATCAAGCGACACAAAGTCGAAGCCGAGCGATTCAAGAAAACCTCCGGCCTCGTCCGCAATCCCCGCGAGTTTCTGTATATCGTCCTTCTCCGTCTCAATCCTCGCCAGATTGCCGTGAACCCTCACGCGCACCTGCCAAAAGCCCTTTGAGTGCAGAAAATCCTCCGCCTTTTCAATCATCGCGAGTTTTTCCTTTGTGATTTCCTCACCGCAGGCAATACGCGTGGCAAGGCAGGCAAACGACGGCTTTCCGCTTGTGGGCAGCTTCATTTCCTCCGACAGCGCGCGGATTTCCGCCTTCGTAAGTCCCGACTCAAGCAGCGGGCTTAAAACGCCGAGTTCCTTCACCGCTCTCATCCCGGGACGGTAATCGCTGACATCGTCCGCGTTCGAGCCTTCCGCGACATTTTCTATGCCTCTTTGCGCCGCCGCGTTTTTTATCCGCGTGAAAATACTTTTCTTGCAGATATAGCACCTGTCGGGCGGGTTCGCGGAAAAGCCTTCTATTTCAAGCTCGTCCGCTTCAATCACTATCTGCTCTATGCCCTCTTTTTCGCAGAAGCCGACCGAGCCTTCAAACTCTTTTCCGGGAAACAAGTCCGAGTTCACCGTCACCGCGACCGCCTTTTCGCCGAGAACGTTTTGCGCGGTTTTGAGCAGAAAGGTCGAATCCACTCCGAACGAGAACGCGACCGCCACGCTGCCCAGAGAGCGCAGATAATCTTCAAGCGCCCGTTTCTTTTCGTTTATATTCATAAGCTTTTGTTTATCTCTTCAATAACCTGAGTGATGCTCATATCCTTTTCTTCCGCGATTTTCGCCAGGTCGTCATACTCAAACTTCGATTTTTCACAGCCGTAGCCCGAGGATGTCTTTATCCCCACCTCGCCCAGCGGAGTGTTCACAATCCTCTCCTCACGCTCGAGAGTATATCTTTTCATAACACTTTCGCGCACGCCGAGCGTCGATGTGTGCTTGAAGATTAATTTCAGAATTCCGTCTTTATCGGCGTTTTTGCACAGAACGTTAAGCACTGTGCCCTGTCTTCCCTTTTTCATAACCGCGGGAACGCACCAAACATCGAGAGCGCCGTTTTTCATCAGCTGCCCGCAGGCGAAAGCGATTGCCTCCGCGCTCATATCGTCAAGGTTGCAGGCAAGCTCCGTGACCGTGTCTCCTTCTCCGCTCTCACCGAGCAGCGCTCGCACGCAGTTCGCCCTTTCAAAATCCTTCTTCCCCATGCCGTAACCCGTCTTTTCGGTTTTCATAAGCGGCATATCGCAAAATTCCTTAACGAAATATTTAAGCAGAGCCGCCCCCGTCGGTGTGCAAAGCTCGCCGTCCGTCCCGTCCGAGTAAGCGGGAATTCCCTTTAACAATTCCGCTGTTGCGGGCGCGGGAACGGGAAGCACTCCGTGAGCGCATTTCACCGAGCCGCTGCCCGTGTTGACGGGCGTCGCGTAAACCTCCGCTCCGAGGTCGTTTACCAGCATGCAGACCGCGGCGACATCCGCGACCGCGTCGAGCGAGCCGACCTCGTGAAAGTGTATTTCATCCACCGTTTTTCCGTGAACCCTGCTCTCCGCCTCTGCTATGCTCTCATAGACGGCAAGAGCGTCCGCCTTGACCTTCTCGGGAGCGTTCAGATCTTCAATTATATGCGAAATCCCGTGCAGGGTGCTGTGTTCGTGGTGGTGATGCTCATGGTGATGATGTTCGTGTTCGTGATGATGCTCCTCACCCTCTTCGGCGCCGTGAACCTTAACCGAAATATGCGTTCCCGTAATACCGCATTTTTCAGTCTTTTCCCTGACATATTCAACTCCCGGTATTCCGAGGGAATTGAGCCTGTCCGTATATTCTTCGGGGCTGTCCGTCAGTTCAAGAAGAGCCGCCGTGAGCATATCGCCCGCCGCCCCCATCGAACAGTCAAGAAAGATTTTTCTCATTTTTTCGCCTCCGGATGGTTTATCATACTCGCGAGATAGCCCGCGCCGAAACCGTTGTCAATGTTTACGACCGAGACCCCGCTCGCGCAGGAGTTAAGCATTGAGAGAAGCGCCGTGATTCCTTCGAAAGCCGCTCCGTAGCCGACGCTTGTCGGAACCGCAATTACGGGGCAGTCCGCGAGACCGCCGATAACGCTCGCGAGAGCGCCTTCCATGCCCGCTATCGCTATAATCACGCTCGCGGACATTATTTCCTTCGCGTGAGAGAGCAGCCTGTGAAGCCCCGACACGCCCACGTCATAAAGCCGCACAACCTTGTTGCCCAGCGCCTGAGCGGTAACGGCAGCCTCCTCCGCCACGGGAATGTCGCTTGTGCCGCCCGTCGCTACGACGATGTTTCCCGTGCCGTCGGGCCCGGGCATTCCGCCGCAAAGAGCGATTCTCGCTTCGGGGTAATATTCAATATTCTCTTCTTTTTTTATTTCCTCCGCCTTTTCGGAAGAAAGCCTCGTTATCAGTATTCTCTCCTGACCGTCAGCCTTCAATGACCGAATAACAGAGCAAATCTGCGCGGGAGTTTTACCCTCGCCGTAGATTACCTCCGTCACGCCCTGTCGCAGGTTGCGGTGCAGGTCAACCTTCGCGAAGCCGAGGTCCTCGAAAGGCTCCGTCTTGAGTTTCAGCAGAGCGTCGTCAACGCTCATCGAGCCGTCGGCGACCGCTTTCAATATCTGTTTTGCCTGAGAGTTCATATAATCACCCTGTGATGTTTCAAAAAAGCGGCTTTGCCGAATGGCAAAACCGCCGTTTTGTTAATTCTTTTTTCTTATAACGGGAGTGAAATACCCGCTTTTGAGTTCCATATACTCAACAAAAGCGTCAACAAACCACATAATCGAAGCGCCCCAATACATAAGGGCAAGGATCCCGGGCTTCATTTCGCTTTTTCCGTTTGTCTTGTACCATACAATCGTCGCAATGCACGCGGCGAAAACAGTAATCAGCAGCGTCATACGTTTTCCTCAACCGTCTTTGCGGCCGACTTGCTTTCAAGCACGCCCGATATAACGACCATCCCCACCCACACAAGGGTTACAAGCACAGCCATCGCGACGCCCGAGGTTCCCATCTCGTGCAGCATTTCCGCTTTCGAGGCGGGATCAGCCGCCGCGGTCAGGAAGGGCGGGAAGGGAACTACCTCGCCGTGCCAGATATGTTCAAACGCGAGCAGGGCTACGCCTCCCCAGAGAAGGGAGCAGAGCCAGCCGAGTTTTTTTGAAAAAGGAGTTTTCTTTTCGGTCTGAGCCGCATTGCCGTTTCCGAGCGAGGGAGCCGCAAGCTTTTTCTCGTGATGTTTAACAGCGACAAGAACAGCGGTCGCGACAATCGCTTCGGTGCCGGGAACTACAAAACATGCCATTATGTTTTCCTCCTGACAAAAGTTATATTTCTTTTTTATAATATAACATCTTAAAAAAAGGATGTCAATATCAAAGGAGGGGCTGTCTTACGCCTGCTTTTTCGCCGCCGCCTGCTCAATGTAGTCGGCAACCTCGCCGAGAGTGTAGAACGAAGCCATTTTGCGGTCGCTGACGCTGACGCCCGTTTCATCCTCTATCGCTACCGCAAGATTTATGATGTCAAGCGAGTTGAGACCGAAATCACTGCGGAGATTCGCTTCGGGAGTGATAATTTCGGGGTCGATATCAACGTATTCAAGAATAAGAGCCTTCAGAGTATCGAACATTT
This sequence comes from Oscillospiraceae bacterium, assembly GCA_902787025.1. Classification (GTDB taxonomy): domain Bacteria; phylum Bacillota; class Clostridia; order Oscillospirales; family Acutalibacteraceae; genus CAG-177. The sequence goes on from CADAER010000002.1 coordinate 102,684, forward strand.
TTCTCTTCCTTTCCTGTCTTTCAGTCTATATTGTCAAGAATTTCCTTAAGCGTCATATCGGGATTCGCACAGCCCATTACGAGAGCCTTGACCGTGTTGTCGTGAAGGCGGTCAATGTCGGCTGTCGAAATCTGATTTGTCCTGTGCAGGTAGGCAAAACGCAGGCCGCCCGTTACGGAATCCTTCATCGTGTATGTGTAAAGCGGCATAACGTATCTGCCGAGACTGTAGCTGTGGAATTCGTATTCCCAGCCGTTCATCGTGTCGTCCTCAAGCGGGAACCACGAGAACATCATCGTCGATGTGCCGTCAACCATACTGTAATTGAAAAGTTCTCTCTCGTTTTCAAGCCAGGTGATGAACGGATAGTTGTTGTGGCGCATAATCTCCGCCTGAAGGCCTCTCAGCTTCTCAACCGCCTCGTTGAAGGTCAGTTCTTCGGGAAGAATTATTCTCCACGGAAGCGCGGATGCCATTGTGCCGCCGCAGCGCTTGTCGTTTACCGTCTTACGTCTGTTTGAAAGCACAAGGAAATGCGTGTCGTCGTGACGGTGGTTGATTTTGCTTACGTGCAGCCTCATACCGAGCTGAATAACACACTCGCCGCTTAAACGGTTCTGCTCCATGTAGTTGAGAATAACCCTGCTGTCCTCAACCGAAAGAGGTCTGCGCGCGAGTTCCGCTCTGTCGTGAATCGGGTCAAAGCTTCCGCAGGCGCGAAGCTCGGGGTTCTTCTTTTTGATTCTCGCCCTGTCAAGCGGTCCCGAACCCATAACGCCGTTCCAGATGGGCTCGCCGTCTTTTTTGAAGTAGTTTACAAAGAAATCCTTGTCCGCCTTAAGCTTTTCCGCGTTATGCTTGTATTCGATTTCCTTCCTGAGCGTCTCTTTGTAACTGCCGAGAGGTCTGGGCATCTCCCCGCCCGATTCAAGCGCCTCGTAAACGGCGAGAAGGTCCGCAAAGAAGATGAAAACCGCGGGAGCGTCCATCGCGAGGTGGATTACATTTATGTAAATACCGTTTCTTCCGTCGGGAGTGTTGAAGAAATAAATGCGGTATGTCTCACCCTTGAAACAGCGTATCGGCTTCTGCGCGTCTGCGGTAAGAAAATCGTCCTGCTCCTTCTGCGTCTTGAAAGTATATACGGGGATTTTGCCGATTTCCGCCTTTTCCTCAAAATACTGTCTGAAACCGCCCTTTTTCTCAAAGCGGAGTCTCATACAGTCGTTGCGCTGCGCTTCGATTTCAAGCGCCTTCTGCATTATATCGAAGTCAATCTTTCTCTTTAAAACGATGGAGGAGGGAATCTGAATAACCTGCTTGTGGAAAAACGAATATTTAAGCATGAAGTTAATCATTTCCTGCGCAGGTGAAAATTCGAAATATTCTCTGTTATTGCTCATATTTCCGCCTTCTTTCTCAATAATTTTCCGGTGCTCGTCCTCGGCAGCGGCTCGCTGACCACGTTAACCTGCGTGATGACGTGCGAGGGCTTCGCGCCTTCGTTCATCTGCTTTACAATCGCGGTGATGACGCCCTTCGGGTCGTCAATGTCGTTGTCGGAACAGTAGCCGAAATTGGGATATATGTCAGCCGTAATTCTGTCATTTTCGGAATAAACGAGAATTTCCGAAACAATGTCGTAATCGGCGAATTTTTTCTCAATGGCCTCGGGCGAAACATTTTCGCCGTTCGAGAGGATGATAAGATTTTTAAGTCTGCCCGTGATGAAAAGCTCTCCGCTCTCGGAGATTTCACCTATGTCGCCCGTCCTCAGCCAGCCGTCCTCGGTGAAAGCCGCCTTCGTCTCCTCGGGCATTTTGTAGTAGCCCATCATAAGCGTGGGGCCTTTTACCTGAATTTCGCCGCCCTGAATACGGGTGACGAACATGTTCGTTACTCTGCCGACGGATTCAAGCGGACACTCCGCGTCGGGAACGGAGATTCTGCAGCCCGCCTCCGTCATACCGTAGCCCTGGCGCAGAAAGATACCGAAACGCTCATACTCCGTTACAAGGAAGGGGTCGAGGTAGGCGGCGCCCGAAATGAGCCATCTGATATTCTTTCCGAAAACATCTTCCGCCGCGTGACGGGGATCGCGTTCGGGGTGGCGGTTCTCCTTCATTTTGACAAGCTTGAGAAGAGTCTGCGCTATCATCGGAACAACGCGCATAACCGTAGGCTCGAATGTCCTGAGGCTTTCGGTCAGGTCGCGCATGCTGCCGTTGAGGCAGACCGTCAGACCGTCCTTCAAATTTCTCACATAGTCGCCCGAGAGGCAGTATGCGTGAAACATAGGCAGAACCGAAAGCACAACCGCGTTCTCGTTCAATATATCAACATACTCGTCATACATCACGTTGCCGACAAAGGCGTTCATCGAAAGCATAACGCCCTTCCTCGTGCCCGTCGTGCCGGATGTGTAGATGATAACCGCGCACTCGTTGACATCAACCTTATAGGATGAAAGCGGAGCGTAAACGGACGAATCGGAATATTTTTCAACAATGCCGTCGAGCACGCCCTCTTCCGTGATGTTGAGCGGGGGAATAATCGAGCTGAAATGTCTTTTTAATTTATCGGTGCAGTTGTAGGCGCCGTCATAAAAGAGGATGTCTATATCCGCGCGCTTGAAAAGCGAGTCGGATTCCTTTTCGGAAATTTCGGGTGAAAACGGAACAAGAATGTTTCCGCTCGTGAGAATACCCGTGACGAAGACTATGTATTCGTAACTCGTTCTCGCGGCAACGGCAATGTGCATCTTTTCCCTGCCGAGATTTCTCAGGAAACGGCAGACCGCGAGACTGTCGCTGCGAAGGCGGTTGAAGCTTCTCTCCTCAACCTCGCCGTCTTTTATGAACTTTATGAAAGTGCGGTCGCCGAACTTCGCTGCGGAGTTGTCGAGTATTTCCCGTATTGACGGAGCCCTGTAATCGACCGCGTTACCGTAGTTAACCATCAGAAAAATCCCTTTATAAACTAAATAAATATAAATATAATTACTATAAAGCGTTTAACCTGCAACATTATATAACAGGCTGTAACAATTTGTCATTATTTTTGTTATTTTCTTAATATTTTATTAATTATTCCGAAAACGCAAATTATTCCGAATACGCAAAAAGCCCCCGCCAATCCCACCGCAATCTCCCCCTCCGCATAGCCTCCTCCTTTGGGACGCGGGTCTCCGTCCTCATATAGCCTCCTCCTCTGTGGGTGCAGGTCCCCATTCTCTTATAGCCTCCCTCATTGAGGGCGCGGGTGTTCGGTGAACACCTCTGCCGAAGGGCGAAGCGGAATGCCGCTGCCGGTGGCAGATGAAGGCATTGCGCTGAGGTGAAGAAATAGGGAGTATCACGACGCGCTCCAAGCG
>CADAER010000003.1 GCA_902787025.1 Oscillospiraceae bacterium
ACAAAATTATCGTTCATGAAGCAGATAAATCCACAGGCAAACGCACCCAGGCAATTGAAATCGTATTCAACTTTATCGGTCAAATTGCTTTCAACCCCGAAAGCTCCGATTATCCGATTGCAAGTTAAGATGCGCCCTAGCAAACCCTATTAAATCAAGAAAAAACAAGTGAAACAACAGAGTCGTGTGACTCGTTTTTAACAAATCACACGACTCTATGACTAAAAAGTTCCTTACAAGGAATTAAGCATGCCTAATTACTGATTAAGGGACCTGCGGTCAGCATTTGTAAGCGGAACGCGGCGGGTTTGTAACCGGGTAAGGGCGGAGCCCTTCCGCAATTATTCATTATTCATTATTAATTAATCAATAAAAAAAGCGCCTGCGGGCGCTTTTTGTATGCGGGTTTATTTGCCTTTTATTGCCAGGGCGTGACGGGGGGATATGCCGAGGGATATTCTGCCGTCTTTTATCGGGGTTTCGGTGATGAACTTATTGCCCTCGCGGGTGATTTCGTAAACATCCGCTTTTCCGAAATCCGCGTCGGGGATTTCGAAATCTCCCGATTTTCCGTTTTCCGAATAGGCGATGAACAATGTGTTTTCCTTATCAAGAGGGAGAAGGACGTCGCCGCCCGATTTGAGAACGGCTCCGTTTTTCGTTATTGTTCCCGTCGCTCCCTCGCTTACTATGCCGTCCGAGAAATAAACGGTGAGGTCTTCGCCTTTTTTTTCATAGCTCAGGCGTTCGTGACGGTTGAGATAAAAATAAGGCAGCTGCAATGTGCAGAATTCGCGGACGAACAGGTCAACCCAGATGTCGGGATCGGTGCCGTTGTTCATCCATATATCCTCGCCGTGCATGGCGCCGTAGAAGGCTTTGAGCTGACGCTTTTCCGTCAGGTGGCCGCTGTAAAGGGCGGGCGGGATGCTTACGCACTCCGCTTCGGTCATACCGCTAGTCCACCAGGTGGCGGCTATTCTGCCGAGGGTGTAAATCGGAACATCGCGCCAATCGGCTTCGGGGCGGGGTCTGCCGAGGGTCGCGTAGAGTTTTCCTATGGGGTGCCTGAGACTTTCCGTTCTGAGTTCAGCCTCGCGGTAGGTGTATTCGGAGGTTACATCGATGCCGAGCGAGAGGATGTAGTCGAGCATTTTGTTTCTCGCCTCGTTTTCCTCGTGCACGGTGGTGAGCGGATTGAGGTTCTGCGCTATGCAGAAATTGTCGATGTGGACGGTTCCCGCCTCGCGCACGGGGACGGTCTGACAGAATCTTTCCCATATCTCTCTGAAAAGTCCGCTCTCCCAGAAATATTTATAACTCGTCTTGTAAGCGTTTCTGCCGTTGAAAACCTCGATGACGGCGGGTTTTCCGTTGATTCCGTTGACTATCGCGTTCGCTCTGACAAGGTCGGGGAAGGAGGGCGTTGCCTCGTAAGCGTCGGAGACATTGACATGAAAGCTTACGACGGTGTTGTATTTTTTCGCCTCTTCGATGAGATTGTAAAGCGCCTGCCTGCCGTCCGCGTCGTCATCGCTTTTAAGCGCCTCGTTTATGACGTTCATTTCGGGGTAGCAGTCATCGTGGCCGAGCCCCTGCCAGCCGACGAGGTAAACTATCTTCTTTATTCCCTGCGTTAAATTGTCAACGATTCGGATGATTTCGAGCGCCTGACGGAAGCTGATGAGCACCTGAGAGCGGTTGTTCTCAAAGTCGGGCTTCGCGAGAAACATCTTCATCCACAGAGTCTGCGAATAGTCGTAATTCCATTTTGGAATCATAGTTAATCTCCTTTTCAGGCGTAAACGATGAGGGCGATTATATCAACGGTTTCATCCGTGCGGTTCGCTATTGAGTGGGAGGTTTCGGCGGGGCAGACAAGGACGTCGCCGGGTTTCGCGTCAACCCATTTGTCGCCGTCCTTATAGGTCGGGCAGCCGCGTTCGACCACGAAAATCTCGCTGTCGCCCTCGTGAACGTGTTCGCCTATTGAGCAGCCGGGTTCGAGGGTGATTCTCGCGAAGAGTCTGCCCTTGCCGAGCAGTTCATCCTTGCCGGTGAAGTTTGTGATTTTTACGGTGCCGTCGCCGTCGCGCATATGCTCTCTGAGTTCAACCTTGCAGTCTTTTTCTTTGATTACCATATTAATCCTCCGTATTTATCCACGCGGTATGCGATAAATGTGATTTCGGGAGAGGTCGCGGTCTTGCGGTAGGCGGTTTCCGCTTTCGCGGTGAGGGTGTAGGTTTTGCCGCTTTCGAGCGTGTCCGCGCCTATGCGGAAATCGGCGGTGCTGTCGTCGTCGAACACGAAATAGTCGTCGACGAATTTGTCGGAGAATACCTGTTTTCCGCTTTCATCCTTTATTGTTACGGTGTAGTTGTGGACAATGTAGCCTTCGGCGGGCTGCGCCTCGTCAAAGGAGATTATCCACTCGCCGCCGTCGTTTTTGTATGCGGTCGCCTGCATATCCTCAGCGAATACGGGGGCCTCGTCGTGAGCCTTCATATTCTTGTAGGTGTATGCGAAGGTGTCGGGATCGTTCGCGTTTTCGATATAATAATCGCAGAAATAGGTGTCGGAGTATAAATCGTAGCCGCGGATGCGCACGCTGCCGTCGCTGTCCGCCTCGACTACGGTTATCTGCGCTGCCTTTTCGTAGCCGTCGGGATGATGGCCGGGCAGGAGGTTCTTGTCGGTTTCAAATGTAGCCATGGCGCCGCAGCCTACAGTTGTGTATTTCGTCTGCAGGATGCTTCTCGGGTCGTTCATCGGGAAGTGGGAGTGACCGGAGAAATCGACGATGCCGGGGTGTTTGTTGAATATGGGGTTGAGCTGGGGGTCGCCCCAGTAGGTGCTGCCGTAAACGGTTCCCCAGGCGTGGGGATGCTGGAAGACGAACACGGGTTTCGTTCCCGATTTCTTCTGCGCCTGAGTGATGGAGTCGTCAAGCCATTTGAGGCTTGAGGGGGTGAAGGTCCACTCGGTCATTGAGCGCTCGCCCGAAAAGGCGACGAACTGAAAACCGTTTATATCCGTTACGGTGTCGGGCTCGTGCTCGAAATATTTTACAAAATACTCTTTGTAGTTGTCATTCTTGAATTCGTGGTTGCCGTGGATGTTTACGAGGGTTGTTTCCTCACGGACGTGTTCTTTGAGAGTCGCCGCGTAATTCGCGTAATCGCCTTCGCCGCCGATGCTGGAGAAATCGCCGAGGCCGAAAAAGCCGTCAACGCCCGCGTAGGTTTCGTCATTGTCAAACAGCTCGTAGGCTGTGTCAACGGCGTCCGCTATATTGTCGTTGCGGTTGTGGGAATCGGTGAAGAGAACGACGCGCACTTCGGGGACGAAATCCTTGGGCGTTTCGGGGAAATCCGCGACGGTTCCGCCCGCTATCATCATAAGCTGGGAGGGCAGAACAACTGTGAGGACCATAAAGATGCCGAAAACGACGCCGACAATCCAGTTCTTTATTTCAATAAGTGTTCCCATATCCATATCGGTATCTCCTTAACCGAGTTTTCCGAGAGCCTTCGCGATTCTCGCGAGGTCGTCCTTGCCGTAGAAATCTATCTGAAGAGTGCCGTTTTCCTTGCCTGCCGCGGTCAGGACCTTCGTCTTTCTGCCGAGAGCGGTTTCGAGCGAGAGTTCGACCTCGTCAAAATAGGAGTCCCTCGACGAAGCGCGGGGGGCTGTTTTCTTTTTGGGCGCAGCCGAAAGGGTTTTGACGAGTTTTTCGGTTTCGCGCACCGAGAGTTTTTTGGAAATTATCGTTCTCGCGGCTTCGATTATCGTTTCGTCGTCGTCAAGTCCCGCGAGCGCTCTCGCGTGGCCGGCGGAAAGTTCGCCCGACGACAGGCTTTTAAGCACCTGTTCGGGAAGTTTCAGAAGCCTCATAGCGTTTGAGACGGCGGGGCGCGATTTGCCCACGCGCTCGCTTACCTGCTCCTGGGTAAGACCGAAGTCATCCATAAGCTTGCGGAAGCCCTGAGCCTCTTCGACGGGGTCGAGGTCGGCTCTTTGCAGGTTTTCGACCAGCGCGAAGACCGCCGCCTCCTCGTCGGACATCTCCTTTATTACAACGGGGACTTCGCTTACGCCCGCGATGCGAGCGGCTCTCCAGCGGCGTTCGCCCGCCACGAGACGGTATGAGCCGTCGGGCATCGGACGCACGAGAAGAGGCTGAAGAACGCCGTGCTTCGCTATGCTCTGCGCGAGTTCGGTGAGTTTTTCATCGTCGAAGTTCTTGCGGGGCTGTTCGCGGTTTGGAACAATATCCGTAAGTTTCAGACGAACGGACGCGCTCGAGGAGAGATCCTCTGTCGCGTTATCAATAAACAGGGCGTCTATGCCCTTGCCGAGACCGCCTTTTTTTGCTGCCATTTCAATCTCCTGCCCTTCACTGACTGTTTCTTTCCGCGAATTCCTCGGCGAGCGCTGTGTATGCCGCGGCTCCGCGAGATGATCTGTCGTAATAGATTACGGGTTCGCCGTAGCTCGGCGCTTCGCTCAGACGGACATTGCGGGGAATGACCGTTGAATAAACCTTTTTCGGGAAGCAGCGTTTTACTTCCGCGACAACCTGCTGGGTGAGGTTGAGTCTGCCGTCATACATCGTGAGGACCACGCCCTCCATTTCGATATATGGGTTGTAGAGCCTTTTGACCGTGCGCACGGTGTTGACGAGCTGTGAAAGCCCTTCGAGAGCGTAGTATTCGCACTGGATGGGAACAAGAAGAGAGTCCGCCGCCGTGAGCGCGTTCACCGTGATAAGCCCCAGAGAGGGTGGGCAGTCGAGGAAGATGAAATCGAAATCATCCCTGACGGGAGCCAGCGCGATTTTAAGCCTGGATTCCCGTTTCTCGACGGAGGCGAGTTCGAGTTCCGCGCCCGCGAGTTCCATATTCGAGGGCATAATGAACACGTTTTCGTAAGGCGTGCTGAGTATGACATCCTTCGCGGGAGCGCCGTTTACGAGAGCGTCGTAGGCGGACGCCGTGAGCCCTCTTTTGTTTATTCCGAGACCGCTTGTCGAATTGCCCTGAGGGTCAACATCCGCCAGCAGCACTCTTTTGCCGAGCGCTCCGAGGCAGGCGGCGAGGTTGACGGCGGTGGTGGTTTTGCCTACTCCGCCCTTCTGGTTGACAAGCGCGATTATTTTACCCATAGTTATCATCCTTTTCGTTGCTGTCCGGGCTGACGGCGCGAGCCGCCGCCCTGAAATATGAGTATAACACATTGTTTTATAAAAATAAAGATTTTTCGTATTTAAGGATAAAATAAAAAATTTTTTAAAATACTATATGCAATACAAAAATTGTGTGATATAATACATCTTGTATTGTTATTTTTCGAGACAACAACTTGTAGGGGGTGCCGTATGCAGAACGAAGAAGGGCTTATCGTCGGAAGAAACGCGGTGACGGAAGCGCTCAAAAGCGGTCGCGAGATTGACACCCTCTTTGTAGCGAAGGGCGAGAGAAGCGGCAGCATCGGTAAAATTATCGGGCAGTGCCGCGACGCGGGCGTTACCGTAAAGGAGGTTGACTCCCGCAAGCTTGACAAGATGTGCTCGGGAGCGAATCATCAGGGCGTTGCCGCCTTCGCCGCCGTTCACGAATACGGCACGGTTGAGGATATGCTGAAAAAGGCGGAGGAAAAAGGCGAGCGCCCGTTCATCATCGTATGCGACGAGATTGAGGACCCGCACAATTTAGGCGCGATTATCCGCACGGCGGACGCCTGCGGGGCTCACGGAGTGATTATTCCGAAGCGCAGGGGCGTGTCGCTGACCTACGCTGTGGGAAAGGTGAGCGCGGGCGCTGTCGAGTATGTTACGGTGGCGAGAGTTCCGAACCTCGCGGCAGAACTTGAGGATTTAAAGAAAAAAGGCTTCTGGGTTTACGGAGCGGATATGGGCGGAAAGCCCTGGAACGAGCAGGATTATTCGGGCAGCGTCGCCCTTGTGATAGGCTCGGAGGGCAGAGGACTCAGCCGCCTTGTCAAAGAGAAATGCGATTTCATCGTTTCCCTGCCGATGAGGGGGCAGATAAACTCCCTCAACGCTTCCGTGGCGGCGGGAATACTTATGTATAAAGTTACCGAAAACAGATAAACGGGGTGATAGGTATGGAAAAAGACAATCTGAATTTTGACCTCGACGCTCTTCTGGAGGAGGCGAAAGGCTATTCCTCCGGCGAAAGCGCGCCCGCGGCTTCCGCCGCGGCGGCGGGGAGCTGGTCCCTCGACGATATTGATGCTCTGATAGCGGGGCTTGACGAGCCCGCGAAGCCCGCCCCCATAAAAGAGGAGAAGGAAGAAAAAGCGGAAGAAGAGCCTGAATACGAAGCGAAGCAGATAAAGGAATTCCCCGACGAGGATGTTCCCGTCAAGGAATATTTCCGCAAGGACGCGAAGCCCGAACCCGTGGCGATTGAACCCGCAGCGGAAGAAGAGCCCGAAAAAGAGGAAGAGAATGACGGAGAGCCGTCGTTCCTTTATGACAGCGAAATGTCGGAGGCTGAAATCGACAGCCTTGTGTCATCGCTTTTCGGCGATTTTATGCCCGACACCCCGAAGGCGGAAGAAGCCGTGAAAGCCGTTGAGGATGAGGACGACGAGCCTGCCACGCAGATTTACGAAAACGAAAAGCCTGTGACCGCGCCTGTTGAAAAGGCGGAGGAGGAGCAGGAAAAATCCGAGCCCGAAAAAGCCGCTCCCGTGAAAGAGGAGCCCGAAAAGAAGGGCGCTTCTCAGAAGACGGCGGAAATTCCGACAGCCCCTCTCTATGAAGACGTTTACTCGGGAGCCGAGCCCGGCCCCGTTGACATAAGCGATGTTCCCGTAAAGCAGGAGGAGCCCGTTGAGATTCCTCCCGAAAAGCCGAAGGGGGAAATACGCGAGTTTTCCCGTTCGAAAGCAAACGCGAACAAGCTCGCGGGCATGGTAATAAACGATTTTGTTCCGAAAAAGAAGGAAGAGGAAAAGACAGACCCCGACAGGATACCCGATTACGACCCGCTCGCCGTGTATATGGCGGCTCAGAAGGAGAGCGAAGAGGCGGGTATGGAGACGGACGAAAACAGAGAGAGTTTCTTAAACCCGATGAAGCTCGAGGATACGGCGGAAATCGACAATGATTTTTTAGAGCCGATTGACAAGCCGGGCATCCTGTTCAAAAAGAATCAGTATGAAATGACCTCCGACCTTGACCCGCTGCCGATAGTTATTTCGGCGGACAAGGCGAAGGCCGTTGACCGCACGAGAGTTGCGACAACGAAGAAAGAGCCCGCGCCCGAGGAGATAAAGGACGAGGAATTCCCCGGTCAGATAAAGCTTTCGGGCTTCGAGCCCGTCCCCGAGGAATCGCTGCCCGACAACACGAGCGAGGCGGAGCTTGAAGCGATGCTCAGCGAATCCAGACGCCACAAGGCGAAGGATTTCATCGTTTCCTCCGAGGAGATTGACGGAGAGCCCGAGGAAATCGACGGCATATCGTTCGAGAAAATAGCGGACGAGACGGCTCCCGCCGAAGAAAGCCCCGCTCCCGTGAAAAAGAAAAAGCCGAAAAAGCAGGGGAACGGCAGAAGGCTGTATTCGCTCGGCAAACCCCTGCCCGAATACAACGAGCCGGGGGACCGCAGGCATGTTCACTCCTCGCTCAACGCGGCGGGTATCATATGTTTAAGACAGCTTCTCATTGACGCGCTTATCGGCATAGTGCTTTTCATATTCAATATGGTGGCGGCTTTTTCGGAGACCGACATCTTCTGCCGCGGCGGAGCGGGCTACTACATAGCGAACGCGGTGCTGCTCATAATAGCGGCGGTATTCAACAGCAGAATTCTTATGTCGGGCTTCAACGCGATATTAAGGGGCGAGCCTGACGCGTCCGCGGCGGCGACGGCGGTGAACGCTCTCATCTTCCTGCATATCACCGTTTCGGCGGCTGTTGAGATAAGGCAGGGCGGAGACACTCCCGTTTTCGCGATGCTCGGCGTGCTGGCGTTCGCGGCTGTGAGCGCGGCGGATTATTTCAACGCCAGACGCATAATCAAGAATTTCGAACTCTGCGCTTATAAATATGAAAAGAAGCTTTACACAATACACGATTTTGAGGATGAAAACGAGATAAGGGAACTCAGCCGCGGCATTATGCTTGACAGAGCGGACCTGCTTTACTCCTCGCAGACCGATTTTCCCGAAGGCTTTATGAGATATTCGGGCAGCGGTCAGACGGAAATCAGGGCGGTCAAGAGAGTTCTTCCCGTAGCGGGAGTGGCGGCGATAGTCACGGCGGCGGTCAGCGCCTTCATTTCGAGAGACGGTCTCGCGGCTTTCACCGCGGCTGTCGGAGCGTTCGGTTTATGCGCTCCGCTGTTCGCCTCGTTCATCCCCGCTGTGTCGCTCAACTCGGCGGGCAAGGCGCTCAACAAGGACGGCGCCTTCGTTTCGGGACTTGATTCTGCCGCGGAATTCACGAACACAAACGGCGTTGTGCTTGACAGCGGCGACATCTTCAACCGCACGAAATGCCGTATGCACGGTATGGTCGATTTCAAACAGATAAGAATGGACGACCTGCTTGTTTACGCGGCGGCTCTTGTTATAAAATCGAACGGACCTCTGCGCGAGTGCTTCGAAAACGTGATAAGCGAGGACCACAACCTGCTTCCGACGGTCCGCGACCTCGCTTACGAGGACAAGCTCGGCGTTTCGGCGAGGATTCACTCGCAGAAGGTGCTTCTCGGCAACAGAACGCTGCTTGAAAATCACGGCGTGAACGTTCCCGACATATCGCTGGAGGAAAAATACACCTCAACGGGCAAGCGCGCCCTTTACCTCGCGGTTTGCGGAAAGCTCGCCGCCATGTTTGTTGTGAGCTACGCGGTTGACCTTAATCTGCGCCCCTACTTCAAAAAGCTGGAGGACGCGGGCATTTCGATAATCGTTCGCACGAACGACGTAAATGTTACGGAGGATCTGCTCTCACGCGGGTTCGGTCTTCCCAAAACCGCTTTCTGCGTTCTGGGCAGTGTGGCGGGCAGGCTCTTCGCGCGCAGGCGCAATGAGGTTTCACCCTCCGCTCCCGCGAAGCTGGGCCACAACGGCAACGCTTTCACGATGCTCCGCGCGGTGACGGCGGCGGCGGCTCTCGTGCGAAACGCGGATTTCGGCGTGGTGCTTCAGATCGCGCTCTCCGTTCTCGGCTTCGCCGTATGCGCAATTTTAGCGGCGACATCCAACGTTCCGGGCGGAATCACATCCTGCCTTATCGCGGCGGCTCTCGCGGCGGCGGCATACTTTGTTTCGGATTTAATTAACAGAAAGGATTGAAATATATGAGTATCAGAATCGGACTTTACGGCTACGGCAACCTTTCAAAAGGCGTTGAATACGCGATTATGCAGAACCCCGACACGGCTCTCGCCGCGGTGTTCACAAGACGCGATCCCTCGACGGTCAAGACAATCACGCCCGGCGTTCCCGTTTACAAATCGGAGGACGCTCCCGCGCACAAGGATGAAATTGACGTTATGATAGTCTGCGGCGGCAGCGCCACCGATCTTCCCGTGCAGACTCCCGCTCTCGCGGAATATTTCAATGTTGTCGATTCGTTCGACACACATGTCCGCATAGCGGAGCATTTCAAGAATGTTGACAGAGTAGCGAAGGAAAACGGCACAGTCGGCGTTATTTCCGTCGGCTGGGACCCCGGTCTTTTTTCGGTTAACCACATTTACGGCGACGCGGTTCTTCCCGTGGGCAGAGACTACGCGTTCTGGGGCAAGGGCGTAAGCCAGGGCCATTCCGACGCCATCCGCCGTGTTGAGGGCGTAAAGGACGCGAAGCAGTATACGATTCCCGTTCCCGCCGCTCTCGAAGCGGTAAGAAGCGGATCTAATCCCGACCTCACCACCCGTCAGAAGCACACAAGAGAGTGCTTCGTTGTTGCCGAGGAAGGCGCGGACAAGGCGAGAATCGAGAAAGAAATCAAGGAAATGCCCAACTATTTCGCAGATTACGACACGACGGTGACATTTATCACACAGGAAGAGCTCAACCGCGATCACAGCGGACTTCCGCACCAGGGTTTTGTCTTCCGCTGCGGCAGCATCGGCAAGGACGGCGGCGACAAGGCGATGATTGAATACCGCCTTACGCTCGATTCAAACCCCGAGTTCACGGCATCCGTCCTGCTCGCCTACGCGAGAGCGGCATACCGTCTGAGCAAAGAGGGCTTCAAGGGCTGCAGAACGGTTCTTGATATCGCGCCCTCCTACCTCACGGCGAAAACGGGCGACGACCTGTTCGCGTATCTTCAGTAAAAAAATGAGGCTTGCAGAGTGTTGCAAGCCTTTTTTGCGTGGAGAAGCCGGGGGTCAGGGGGAGTTTTGCGCACGTTTATATGCGGGACAAAACCCGCACGATATACGCCTGCGGCGTTCGATATATCCCGACGGGATTCGATATATTGCCTTGCGGCAATTCGATATGTTCCTTTGGAACGAGGGAACACCTCATCAGTCACTTCGTGACAGCTTTTTTCTCCGAAAACGGGAACCCTTTTGTCGCTTACTCGACATTTCCCCTGACAGGGGAATAACCTCAAGGGCGAGCCGAGATACGAGGGGAAATTGCAATAAAATACAATCGGCGCTTTGCGCCCGTTAATTCGGAATTGGGAATTAGGAATTAGGAATTATTAATTATAAATCCGCAAACGGATAAAGGGATGATAATATGAAATCTGCGGATCTGAAATCTCTCGCGGTTCTGCCCGCGGTTGTAACGGGGGGATTCACTCCCGATATGACGACATGGGAGAATGTGCTGGAATCGGCGAAGCTTTTTCTCTCGACCGCGTTGCAGTCGGGCGTGCCGTTCAGACAGTTTTTAAGCGTGCTTTTCGCGCTCATTTACGCGGCTGTGCCCATGCTCGACAACATAACGATTCCGATTGACAAATTGATAGCGAAGCCTTTTGCCGCTCCCGCCATTATGAGTGAATACTCATATGAGGAAGGCGGGCTTGTCGATGACGCCGATTTTTATGTCTCCCCCGATGGGGACGACACGGCTGACGGCTCTTTTTCGCATCCGTTTAAGACGATAACCGCCGCGAGGGACGCGGTGAGAGTCCTTGACAAAAGCGGGAAAACGGGCGTGACCGTGGCGATTAAGGCGGGCGAATACCGCACGGGATGCGTTGATTTCGGAGCGGAGGACGGGAGTGAAACCTGCCCCGTAACATATACGGCATACGGCGACGGAGAGGTTGTTCTGAACGGAGGGCTGAAAATTCCGTCATCGGCTTTTTCGAAGATTACCGACGGCGCGGTGCTTGACAGACTGAGCGCAGACGCGAAGAAAAACGCGCTGGTCGCCGACCTGTTCTCGCTCGGCGTTACGGCTGAGGATTACGGCAAAATTTACGCGATAGGCGCATACAACACGGCGTGGGCATACAGCGGCGATTATACGGGGCCTGTTTACTCGGGACTTTTCGTCAATGAAGAACGCTGTTCCCTCGCGAGATACCCCGACACGGGATTTATAAAGACGGGTAAAGTCGTCTCCGAAGGCGGAGCGGAAACGCCCGACGGTCCAGAGGGCGACACCTACGCGCCCGACAGAAAGACGGCGAAAAGGGTGGGCTCCTGGAAGACACTCGACGATGTGTGGATGATGGGCTTCTGGCGCTATGACTGGGCTGACGGCTCAACTCCCGTTGCCTCTTTTGACAAGGAAAAAGGCGAACTGAAAACAAAGTTTTACAGCCGTTACGGCACGAAGGACAACGCGCCTTTCTTCTTCTTCAATGTGCTGGAAGAGCTTGACTCCCCGAACGAGTGGTATCTTGACCGCGAGAACGGAAAACTCTATTTTTATCCTCCCGCTGACATTGAAAAATGCAGTGTGGAAATGTCTCTCTCGACACAGCCCGTCATAAGGGTTTCGGGCACAAACGGCATTAATTTCAAAGGGCTTACGGTCAGCAACACGAGAAGCGACGCCGTCATCATAAACGGTGAAAACATCACCGTCGAGCACTGCAAGGTGAAGAACACGGGCGGTTCGGCGATTGTCGCCGACGGCAGAAATATAACCGTGCGCGATTGCGATATCCGCAACACGGGCAGGGGCGGAATATATCTTTCGGGCGGCGACACTCCGACTCTCACGCCTTCGGGCAACATAGCCGTAAACAATCTCATCTGCCATATAAGCGAGATTTACCTGACCTATCAGCCGGGAATTTCGCTCTACGGAGTAGGCAACCGCGCAGAACACAACGAGATTTTCGATTCCCCGCACGAGGCGGTGACATACGGCGGCAACGACAATATTATCGCATACAACCGCATACACGAGGTCTGCAAGATAACGAGCGACGCGGGCGCGATTTACGCCGGCAGAAGCTGGTGCTCCTACGGAAACAAGGTGCTTTACAACTGCATCTACAACCTCGGCACGGGCGATTTCACTCCCTGCGGAATCTATCTTGACGACGCGCTCTCGGGGCAGACGGTTGAGGGCAACCTGCTTGTGAATATTCCGGGCGTCGCAATTATGCTCGGCGGAGGCAGGGACCTTGTTGTGAGAAACAACATTGTGGTTGCGCGCGGCGACAAGGGGCTTCAGTACGACCAGCGCGCGATTGACGGATTCTTCGGCGGATGGTTCGAGGAGCACTCGGGAAAAGACGGCAACATGTGGACGGACCTGCGCTCGTCTCCGTGGAAGACGGAAACCTGGCAGAAGGCGTACCCCGGTATGGCGAAGATAAGCGACGATATGAACGACCCGGACAATCCGTATTTCGCGGCGAATCCCGCGAACAGCAGGGTTGACGACAACCTTTATGTCACGGGCAGGAGGACGGTCGGCGCGGTTGATGAAAAGGTGCTGAAATACAGTGAGTTTTCGGGCAACGCCCTGTTCAGCCCGGCTCAGCTCGGCTTGCTTTTCGTTGACGCGGGAAACGGCGATTACAGGCTCAGGGACGATTCCCCCGCGACGGCTTTCTCAAAGGATATACGGTCACTTCCCATTGAACAGATGGGCAGGGTGAACGGGTGACAAAAGGCGGCGTAAGCCGCCTTTTTTTGATTAGGAATCAGATGTCAGGAGGTAGGGGTTAGATGTTGAGGGGCGCGCACAAGAGGAGATTGCGGTGGATTTTGCGGGCGGATGATATCCGCCCCTACGGGTTGGTGTTTGATTTGTTGTTTTGTGTTCTCGGAGAGGGCGGGTGTTTTCGGAGGAAAGGCGGAAAATCATTTGATGAGGGGGATCGTAATACAATCTTAATATCCTTTAATTCAATGTTAATGCGATGTGCAGTTGTTTCTTAATGCCGCGGTGAATATAATGAGGTCAGTTGAAAAAACAAACAACAAAAAAGGAGAAATCAGAAATGAAAACACTCAGAAAAATTGCGGCAGTTTTACTCATTATCGCGGCGCTTTGCCCCGTGCTTGCCCTCTACCCCGCGGCGGCGGATACCGGCACTGTTATGTGGATCCAACGGGATTACAGACAGGGTAAATATATTGATGCGCCGGTTGAGTTGGCCGGCGAAATAACCGAAGGCGCAAACGATGTGCTCGCGGACGATTATTGCTACAGCTTCAACGCGGAGAACACAGGCTATTATATGGTATATTTTTCACAGGAATACTATTACGACCTGGAAATTGTAAAAGCAGTCGGCAAAAGCAATGTTGAGAGCTTTGTTTCAATCGGTTCAAGTGCTCCGTTTTTTGACTGTTACCGGACCGCCGGAGGCGAATATTATCTGTTTTATATATATGAACCCGGCGTTTATTATTTCAGAGTGGTTTCAGACAAATATCAAGGCGAAGCTCCTTATGATGATTGCTTTATCTTTCTTTCTTATCTTGGAGATCTGGCTTCGTTCACATTTGAAGATGACCCTTTATATATGGAAAGTCTGAACTTTTTTCAGTGGTCGGATACGACAGTAAATGTATGCGGCATTGCCGGATTTACATACGGCAGTTATGAAATTAATAATATAATGGCCGAAATAGACGAGTGGGCTCCCGGCAGAAGAACGGTAACTATGGACATCTCCAACGGGCCGGAATTCACGGTTGAAGTGAACCTTGCCGTTCCGGAAGAAAAGCCCGAAAAGGTTATTTTACCCGATTATTTCATGCCTACCGTTGATTACAGATACAATTCTTTATGTGTTTACAGCGTGCCGAGAGAATACGGCAGATTGTTTTCTTATCCGGAACAGTTTGAAGTTTGTTTTTCAGACGGAACAACAGCAGAAGCAAGAATAGATTGCATCGCGGGAGGGGTTCCGGGTTATGCGGACATTATTCTTGACAACAATTCAAGACATCCCGTTGACGTAAGATATTATCATTCGGGAAATCTTTATAAATGCGTTATTACCGTGGATGACATTGTCCTTTATGAAGAGACGGCAACCGGTAAACCTGCCGCGCAGGATGAGGCGGATGAAGCTGCCGATACGGCGGATATTGAGGAGGTTATGTGGCATGCCCTGTCCGGCGGTGAAGAAGGCGACGGTTACAGAGCGCTGCCTGTCAGAGGCGAGTTGTCAGTCGGCGAAAACAATGTCAATGTCAATGACGGCTGCCTGAGTTTTTATGCGGAAAAATCCGGCTATTATGCTATAGTTGAGACGGTCGATCCGTCTGAATCAAAAAACGGCGCAACATTTGACATTGCGGCGGTTGACAGCGAAAACAAAGCGAATTTCATTTTTTCAACAAACGGTCCCAGACTTTCAATTAACGAAGTTAATGACGGAAACGGATACAAGGGCATTGTTTTTTATATTGACGAGCCCGGAACATATTATTTCAGATTTTATGATGAAGATTACATCGACGGTAAATATGTCGAGACGGATATATTCAGCTGTTCGGAAGAAATAAGATATTTAGGCGACCTGGTTTCGGCTTCTTTCGGGAAAGACACGCTTTATATCGGAAAGGATATTGACAGCACATGGGGTGACAGGTCTGTCGATTTCAGATGTGACCTCAGTTTTTCCGACGGAAACACTTATTCAAGCGGTTTGTTAGGCAGTGTTGATGAACTGGAGCCGGGCGACAGAACGATAAGTTTCAGCGTTTCGAACGGCCCGAGTGTTGCTGTCAATGTGAAACTTGCCGGTCTTACGGAAAAAATTGAAAAGATTGTTTTTCCAGATGATTTCACACCTGCCGTAACATATCATTTTGAGCCGATTTATAACGGAGTTTCGAGCAGAACTTATTCTTACCCCGAATATGTTGAACTGCATTTTACGGACGGTTCCGTAAAAAAAGTTGATTTTGATTCAGACGAAAAATGGGTTGAGTGCAGCAGCAGTTTTACACTTGGTTCTGATAATCAATATCACTACATCAAAACAGAATATGTTTATATGAGTGAAACAGAGGTTATGTTCCTTGTTAATCTTGACGGAGTCCGTGTTGATGAAATGCCCGTAAAACACATTTCACCGAGCAATTCGGATTTCGGGACATACCTTTCGAACGCGGGAGGGCTTCTGAAATTCTTACGCACGGGTTCTCTTGTGGATACGCTGGGGAACATCGGATTTGTCGCGGGCGCGCTGCTCGGACTGACAAAAAACTATTTCAAATATCTCGGCTTTATTACCGAAAAGCGTGTTGAGTCCGTTTAAGCGTTGAACCGGACGAATTGAAAAACCGGCGGGTGATTTCACCCGCCGGTTTGTTTGGTGTTATTGATTTTTATTTAACGGAAATTATATGTGCAGATTAGTTCATCTGTTGAAAAATCGTTTTCGGTTTTGCCCTGTTTTTCTCCCCATACAACAATAATGTGACCGGAGCATTTGGGACAAATGTCTGGATAACCTTCGAATTCTTTGCACTCTTTCTTTATTTTATAAAAAGGGGAGTCGTCAAACATGCTTATGAACTCGTGGTTGCAGAGGGGACATATTACTTTTTGACACTTCATAACAACTCCGTGATTTAAAAAATTAAACAATACTCACGCGTAAAGCTTGCCGATTATGCGGTTTGAGAGGGAGACGGGGAGGTGTCGGACGAGGAAAACGACCGCCTTGTATGAAAAACCGATTGTGTATATCGGCTTCACCTTTTCTTTAAGGGCTTTGTCCGCTATGAACGCGCCCGCGACGGCGGGAGACATACCGTTTCGCTCGTCGTTTTCCATACGGGAGACGCTTTTTTCTATTCTGCCCTCATAGATGTCGTCGCCCTGCGCGGTTTTTTCGCGGGCGTCGGTGAATCCCGTACTTATGTCGCCGGGCTGGACCGCGCACACGGTGATGCCGAAGGGGCGCACCTCGTTGGCGAGGGCGAGGGTGTAGCTGTTGACGGCGGATTTTGTAGCCGAGTAATATGCCTGGAAAGGCAGCGCGACGGGAGCGCCGACGCTGCTTAAATTGACGATTCTGCCGCCGCCCTGCTTTCTCATAACGGGGAGAACGAAGCGGTTGACATTGACCATACCGAAGAAGTTGACATCGAAAAGGCGTTTCGCGTCTTCGGTTGAGGTAAATTCAATCGCGCCCGAGATGCCGAAGCCCGCGTTGTTTATCGCTATATCTATTCTGCCCTCTTTTTCAACAATGAGGTTGACGGCGTTTTTTACGGCGTTTTCATCGGTGACATCGGCGGAGATATGATTCATTCCGTCAACGCCTTTTTCGCGGCGGCTCAGCTCATAGACGGTGCAGCCCTTTTCAATCAGGGAGAGCGCTGTCTGCCTGCCGATGCCGGAGGTTCCGCCGGTTATCAATACTACCTTACCCATATTACTGTTCGAGGATTTTGCCCGTTTTTATGTTGAAAACGAACTTTTTGTTTTCGCCGTTTTCGGTGTATTTTATCTCGATGACTTCTTTATCCGTATGATAAGCGGAAGTGATTTTCGCTTTGCTTCCCGCGAAAAATTCCCTGACGAGTTTAATCTCCTCGTCGCCGTAATCGCCCGCGTTGTCGCTGACGAAGAGGACGTCGCCGCACAGGCTGTTGACCTTGCCGAGCAGGTATTTCTGCTCTTTTGTGAAGGTGAGATTGTTTTCACGAAGGAAGAAGACATCGGGGTCATTGCAGAAGACTCTGCCGTTTAAGTGACGGCGGAAAATCGAGTTGTTTATCGCGTTCTGCGCCGAGGGAACCTCGCGGTTGACGCCGAGCTTGTTGTAGAACTTGCCGCCGTAAACGAGGTCAACGTCGCAGCTTATGCGGCAGGCGTCAACGACGCCGAAGGAGGGGCCGAGGGGAACGCCGCAGCCGAGGAAGAGTTTATCCTCGCCGACGCACTCGCGCAGGAAGTCCATCGCTTCGCACATAATCTGACCTCTCGACTTGCCGTTTCTCGGGTGAATCGCCTCGGAATAGAGGAAGTCGAGTTTTACCATATCATAGCCCCAGTCGTGAAGGATGACATCGAAGAAGTGCTTTATATGCTCCCTGACCTCGGGGTTGTACATATCGATTGTGTAGGCGCCGCCCCAGGCGAAGCAGCCCCATTCGGGTCTGCCGTTTTTGTCTTTTATCAGCCAGTCGGGGTGCATATTCGCGGTTTTCGAGACTCTCTGAACAGAGAAGGGGGCGACCCAGATGCCCGCGAGATAACCCTTTTCGTGAACCTTTTCGGCTATGGATTTCATACCGTTCGGGAATTTTACGGGGTCAACGTCGAGCCAGTCGCCGACAAAGGTTTCGTAGCCGTCGTCAATCTGGAAAATCGAGACGGAATCCTTTACTCTGTCGAGACCGTTGAGATCGCGCAGAATGATTTTTTCATCTATCTTCTGGAAGTAGTTATACCAGGAGGTGTAGCCGCTCAGGTGCTCTATGCCGGGCTTGCGGAGGTTCATACCGCCGAAATAGGCGTCGAAAACCTCGTCGTAGCCGCCGGTGAAGCGCACGACATTGAGAAGCTCGTAACCGTCATCCGTTACCGCGCCTTCGACATCCTTGACTATTGAGAAGGAGTTTTTGTTTGTATCGACGGCGAAAATCGTGTAGCCCGTACGCTCGTTCATTGAGCCGAAAAGCTCGAGGCTGTCGCCGTTTCTGAAATAGGTGTAGGTGAAGGAGTGATATGTTCCCGCCCTGCGGTAGTCGTTGAAGAACAGATAGTCGCCCGACATTGAGGCGAGGTGCTTTGTGAAGCCGCTGATGTTGGCGAGAGGGGAGATGCCCTGCTGCCTGTCGTTTTTATAAACCTCGGGGGTGGTTGACCAGGACTGGAAGCCGTTTGCGAAAAACGCCTCTTTGTCGCCCTGAGTTCTGTTTGTGTCAAGCCTGAAGGAGAGGAGTTCGAGTTCCTTTTTCGGATGAAGCACGCAGAGGATTCTGCCCTCCTCGACGGTCAGGTCGAGAGAGTAGTCGGCGTTTTCCTTTTCGTTGCTTACGTTTTTTATGCCGCCCGCGCGGTAGGCGAGCGTCGGTCTGAAATCATACATAACTGAACGCTCCTCCGCTTATTCGACGGTTACGGTGCCGTCTTCGTCAACGGTAATCTTCATACCGTCCTTGACATAGTCGAGAAATTCCTGCCCGAGGCAGTCAACGGTCACCATGGGCTCGTCGCAGAAATTCGCGGCGAGAATCGCGCCCGCGGCCGCGAGGGAGTCGATGTGCTCCGAGAAGAGAAGGCAGGCGGGGCTTTTGCCGAGAGCCTTCGCGCAGTAGAGGACCATTCCGCCCGTTGTCGAGCCTATTGTCTGGGGCAGGCAGAGAGCCTTGCCGAGCATCGGCTTGCGGTAGAGGTCCTTGTTGTTCTGGTCGTCACATTCGGTCTGCTTGTATTTGTTGCCGAGAATGGGAATCTCACCGAACTGAAGCGCGCCCTGGAAGGAGGCGAGGGTGTTGAAACCGCCGTGTGATACGAGAGCGGGGGCTGTGCATTTGCCCGCTACTACGGGGCGTCCCTTGAACTGTTTCATCTTATTTTACCTCCTTTGTGATTATGTCGAGAATCTGCTCGCTTCTGTAATAGCGCGAGGTTGTGTAGGTGCGCAGTTTGTTCGAGCAGGTGATTACGTTTTTGGATTTGCAAAGAGGATTGTTCATATACATAAGCGGGCAGATGTAGCTGAGAACTATGCCGCAGTCTTTGAGAACCTGCGCTTTTGGAGTTTTGTTGAACTGCTCGATGACTCCGGGGGCGGAGGTGAAGACGGTGGGAACGGAGACCTTTTTGAGCCCGTTCTTTTTGAGCCGTTCGGCGACGTTGTCGGTCCACTCGTTCAGCTGGGCGAGCGAGAGGTGCGGGCAGCCGACGAAGCAGAGCTGAGGCTTGCCGTCGGGGTTTTTCCACATTACGGGGTAGTTGTTCTGCACGCGTTCGAGTTCCGCGTCGTCAATGACATAGGTTTTCGCGTCGGGGGCGATAAGCGATTCGCCCTGCTCGACCGCCTCGGGAGTGAGGTTCGCTATGTGGTAGAGGCCTACCGCGCCGTTTGAGGCGGTTGCCGCGCCGAAATCCTTGAGATAAGCGCAGGCGTCGCCGTCAAGCTCGGTGCCGAGCCATTTGTCGAGGCCCTTGACATAGGGGACATCCTCCATGACCTTCATGCCGATTGCGGAGCCGAGAACCTGGGCTTCGGGCTTTTTGGTTGTGTTGACCTCGACTACCCAGGTGGCTTTTCTGCCCTCGTCGGTGAGAAGACCGAAATAGGGAACGAAGCCCGTGATTGAGCCGAAGAGTTCGATTATGCCCGAGTTTCTGTTGCATCTCGCGCCGAGAACGGAGTTGGCGTAAACGACAGCGGAGGATTCCGCCCACGAAAGAATCTCGCCTTTTCCGGGCTTGTTGCCGACTTCGTCGAGATAGCAGGCGCAGGTGTAGGCATCCCTGCCGAGAAGACCGAGCTTTTCAAGCTGGGAGTCGTAACTGTCCTGCATGGAATACATAAGCTTGTTGAAAACAATGTTTTCGAGGAAGCTCGCGGGAACGTTTTTGTCGAGGGGCTTGGGGTCAACGGAGAATTTCTGCCCCGACAGGGCGTTGCCCTCGATAAGGGTGTCCATAAGGTCGTAAACGGGCTTCATAACCTTTAAGCCGAAGCTTGTTACGAGGTGACCCATCTTGCTTGTTACGGGGACCATTTTTTCGGCGCCGAAAGCCTCGCCATACATAACGAGGGTTTTCATCGCTTTCGCGACCGCGTCGCCCTTTGAGCCGTTAAGCAGGGCTTCCTGTTCGGGAGTGAGAACCATTTTGTAATCCATCGCTGTCATCATTTCCTTTCAAATGAAGATTAACATTATTATAATAACATTATTCGGGCTGTGTTTCAATAAGATGAAAAGGCGAAAATACGGGGCTGAAATTGTGAAAATATACAATAAAGAGAAAAGGCGCGGAAGAATCCGCGCCTGAATTGTTAATTCAACTATTATTTCTGAACGGTGAAGGTGATGTCGCCGGTGTCGGTGGTGATTTTGCAGATGCCGCCTGATGTTGACTGCGGGACTGATATGCCGCCCGTGTCTGTTTTTGCTGTGAAAATCTTTTCGCTCAGCAGGGTGCCCGTGACATCGCCTGTGTCGGTGGTTATTGAGATGCTGCCCGCGTCGCTGCCGCTCAGGGTGACATCGCCCGTGCTTCTTGTGATGTTCATATCTTCTGAGACAAGGACGCCGTTGAGGGTTATTTCGCCTGAATCGCCCCGGGAATCAAAGGTTTTGCAGGCGAGGGTGTTAATCGCCGTATCGCCCGTGTCGGTGGTTTGGGTGAAACCTTCTGTGAGGGAGACGGAGTTTATACTGACATCGCCCGTGTCGGAGCGGAGTTTTATATTCTGCGCGGTGATGCCGTTTATTGCGATATCACCCGTGTCGGTCACGATGTGAACCGTGCCGTGAGTGAGGGAACTGTCGGACGAGGGGAATGATTCGATACTTACATCTCCTGTGTCGGTTCCGATCTTGATATCGCCGAAAGAGAAGCCGTCGGGAACTGAGACATCGCCTGTTGAAGCGAGGACCGCGAGCGAGTCATATTTCCCTTCGGGAAGATAGACCGTCATTTTCGGGGAGCCGATGTTTATGCCGATGTTGTCAAGGAGTTTTCGCCTGTCATTAAAGCTGATTCTGAGACATCCGTCCTCAACGGCGACGGTTCTTTCAATATAACCGGGTTCGGCGCAGACGGCTTTCACGCTCCCGTCCTCCGATTTTCTGAGGCGGAGGTCCGAAACGCGGGTGTCGATGTTTATTGCCGTGAAGTCGCCGTCGGCGGTATAGGTTTTTGTTTCATAATTCTCGGTGCTGAATTTTGAAATGTCAAAGCCCGAATACGCGTATATGCCCGCGAGGACTGCCGCGCCGAGCAGCATAAGAATAAAGGCGGCGAGAAGCGCTTTTTTCATTCCGACGTCCCCTTTCCGATGAATTTTGATTTAAACGCGGTCAGAACCGCTTTTGTAAGACGGAGCATACCTTTTGAAACGCCTTTGCAGACGATGATGAAGAGAATGGAAAAGCCCGCGAGGAAAATCGCCGCGCCGAGCATCGCGAGCGCCTGAAGAACCTGCCCGCGGGTGAAGAAAAGCACCGCGGCGGCAATTCCGCCGGGAACGCAGGCGATGAGCGAAACCTCAACCGCCCACAGCGAGATTACAACCGCCCACACGCAGACATACAGCGAGAGAACAACGGCGAAGCCCGCGACAAGAAGGGGAAACCAGAGCGGAAAACCGAGAACGATGAGAACGATTTCCCAACCTTTAAGAGAACGGGAGGGTTTCATTTTTTCCCTGACGATTTTATTGAGGGGATAGTCCGCGATAATCTGCTTTATTATTTCTTCGGGAGATCCCGCGTCCGCGACCGCTTCCTCTTCGGTCAGACCCTCCTCGATGCGGTCGTCGATCATTTCGGAATAAAACGCGAGGCGTTCGTCGATATCCGCCTGCGGAAGACCCGAAATGCCGTCTTTTATTATTCCGAGGAATTCCGTTTTATTCATTTTCTTCCTCCTGTGAAACAAATTTGTAAATTGAGATTACTTCCTTCCACTCTTCCCTGAACGCTTCAAGGCGGTTTATTCCCGCCTGCGTTATATGGTAGTATTTACGGAGCCTGCCCTCATGCTCGGCGGTCCGCACAGTAAGATAATCCGCCGATTCAAGCCGTTTGAGAATTGTGTAAAGCGTTGACTCGGACAGTTCCGTATAAGGCTTTAAATCCTTTATGATTTTATAGCCGTAGGAGTCTTCGTTTTTTATGGCGGCGAGCACGCAGACATCCAGAAGACCGCGTTTCAACTGAGCATCCATACAATACCTCCTTTTGCGTAATACATCGTAACACGAAGTATATGTTTTGTCAAGATTTTTGAGCCGTTTTTCCGGAATCCGAAAAAAATTTTCAAAAAAATGTAAAGTTTACTTGACATAGCGGGAAAATGTGATATAATACAGATGTAAAGCGAACTTTACATTTCGAAGGAGAGTGATGCTGTGAAAAACCGTATTGAAGAAATACGCAACGAAAGAGGCATACGCCAGGAGGAGCTTGCGAAGCAGCTCGGTGTATCAAGGCAGACCGTCAGTTCGCTTGAAAACGGAAGATACAATCCGTCGATAACGCTGGCCTACAAAATCGCAAAGCTTTTCGGAACGACTATTGAAGATGTGTTTATCTTTGAGGAGGAATGATTATGTATAACAACAAAAAACTTGCTTTAAGCATTTTCTGGGTTCTCGCCGGTATTGCGCTTATTGTGCTTGCGGTGACGGAAATACTCAAATCTGCGTTTTACGCGGGAATGGGCGGAGGACTTGTCGCGATGGGATGCCTTCAGGCGATAAGAAACATTAAATACAGAAAAAACGCCGAATACCGTGAAAAAGTCGATGTTGAGGTAAACGACGAGAGATATTCCTACCTCCGCATGAAAAGCTGGTCGCTGACGGGATTTCTGTTTGTTGTGCTCGCCGCGGCGGCATCGATAGTCGCGATGATTCTCGGAGAGAAGACGGTTCAGATAACGCTTGACTTTTCAATCTGCGCCGTGCTTGTTGTTTACTGGATTTCCTACCTTGCGCTGAGCAGAAAATATTGAAAAAGCATACAGAAACGCCCCGTCGGGAGACGGGGCGTTTTCGATTTTGTTTTTAAGGAATTTTATTTTACGAGTTCGATTACCGCGTCATATTTCGGCTGCCAGATGCCCGAAATGAAATTGCGGGCGCGGAAGATGACTTCGTTTTCATAGACCTCGACCACATAGCCCGTGCCGTTTAAGAAATTGCCGCCGCGCAGGAAGTCGGAATACATATAGCAGGGGGTGTTTACGAGGGTGTAGCCGTCGTATCTTTCGACCGAGGAATAAACCGTGTTGTCGTCGTCGGTGGAAAATCCCGCGTGGATATGGCCGCTGATGAAAAAGACGTTTTTATACTGTTTTATGATTCCGAGGATTCTGTCGGAGGCGTCGCCTATTCCGCCCGTGCCGGGACCGTCGTCTTTATTCATTTCCCAGGTGTAGGGCAGGCCGTGGGTGTCGTTTACGGGCTGGTGGAAGAAAATGAAAATCGGTTTTCCCGTCTGGGACGCCGCTTCCATCTGCTCTTCAAACCACGCTATCTGCGTGTCGGAGACGGTGGCGGAGACGTGGTCGCCCTCGCTGCCTAAAATAATCGCGGGGCAGCCGTTTATCTCGGTTTTGTAGTAAACCTCCGTTATTTCCCTGCCCGTCGCGAGCTTGTTGTATTTTATGAAATTCTCTTTGGTGACAGCGGGGTCGTCGCTGCCCCAGGTGTCGTGGTTGCCGATGACCATAATGTTGTTGTCGGAGATGTCATATTTGCTCATGGCGAGGACGAAGCTTTCCCAGACCGCGGGTTCGCCGTTGTCGGTAATGTCTCCGTCAACGACAAAGGCGTCGAGTCTGTCCTTTGCTTTCGACATATCCTCAAGACCGATTTCGAGGACCTCGCGCCTGCCGTTGGCTTCTGTGAGGTGGGTGTCGGAAATCACCGCGAAGCTCGCGAGACAGCCGTCTTTTTTGTGCGAAATATCCGCTTTCTCAAAGCCGAAAATGCCGCCGAAAAGGGCGGCGACCGCCATAAACACCGCGATACCCGCGCGGATGGGTTTGAAAAGGACGCTTACGATTGCTGCCAGCATATAATTACCTCCCGGGTGTTTTTGTTTATTCAATAATACTCTGTTTGCTTGCATAATTCAAGCGGAAAAAGAGAGTTTATCCACCATATATAGTGTAAAAATATATAAAATTAATAAGATGTTAATATAAAATTAACACAATTTTTGTTGCGAAAGACTTACGCTTGTGATATATTTATTGTGTATTTATGTGTAAAAAAACGAGTCGGAAAGGTGACGGAGATGGAAAGCGGAACAAAATACCCACTTATATTCGTGCACGGTATGTTCGGCTGGGGCGCGGATGAAGGAATAAACTCCAAAATCCCATACTGGGGCGCCACCACGGGCGACCTTATGGAATACCTCAACGAAAACGGATACGAGGCGTATTCGACTTCGAGCGGTCCCGTTTCGAGCGCCTGGGACAGAGCCTGTGAAATCTACGCGAGGCTTACGGGCACGAAGGTTGACTACGGCAAGGCGCATTCCGAGAGGATGCACCACCGCCGCTACGGCAGAGACTACTCCGAGCCTCTTTTCGAGGGCTGGGGAGAGGAGAAGAAAATACACCTTATCGGTCACTCGCACGGCGGAAACACGGTGCGTATTCTTATGTATCTTCTCACATACGGAAGCGAAGAGGAGCGCGCCTGCACGCCCGAAAACGAGATTTCGGGACTTTTCACGGGCGGAAAAGAAGGCTGGGTAAAATCCGTGACGACGATATGCACTCCGCACAACGGCGCGAGCGCTTATCAGTTCGCGAAAAAATATAAAATTCTCGAACCGCTCAAGGCGTTCGCTTTCTATTATATCGGCACCGTGGGGCGTTCAAAGGCGGAGGGCGGATTCGTTGACTTCCACCTTGAGCAATACGGTCTGAGCGACACGCCCGGTATGCAGGACGCTTTCCCCATCCGCAGGGCGAAAAAGATGCTCAACACCTACGGCGACAATGTCGAAACGGACCTTGCTCCCGAGGGCGCCACGCAGGCGAACGATATGCTTAAAATCAGCCCCAACGTCTATTATTTCTCGTTCGCATACACGAATGTTGTCAGGATGAAGCACCTACCCACCCGCTACCGCGCGAAGCTCAGCGATTTCCCGTTCCTGACGCTTACATCCGACGCGATTCTCATTTATGAGCATTTTATCACGCCCGGCTACAAAAAGACTTATCTTGAAATTGCGAACGACGGTCTTGTGAACCTCAAGAGCGCGCTTTATCCCGAGGATGAGCCGCACACGGAATTCGACCGCACGAATCTCAAGCCCGGAATTTGGAACGTTATGCCCGTGCGCAACGGCGACCACGGCACGCCCATCGGTCTGTTCGCGGATGTTCAGCAGACGAGAGACTTTTACCACATGCTTATCGAAATACTCAAAGAGGTTGAAGGCGACAGCTGATTTTCAGCCTTTTTGCGAAGCGGAACAGAAAAGGAACAAAAGAAGAAAAATCCGGAACAAAAAAATGCAATGAAATGAAAAGGAAGTGATTGGAAAAATGGAACCCTTCTACGAGGTCAGGGATTTCAGCACCATAAGGGAAATGCTTGACCAGAGTTTCAGGCTCTACGCCGACAGAACGGCGTTTGAGGTCAAAAAAGGAGACAAGCACTACAACATAACCTACGCGGAATACAGGCGGCAGATGAACGCTCTTTCCGACGCCCTGCTTGACATGGGCTTTTACCGCAAGAAAATCGCGGTGGTCTCCGATAACAGATATAAATACGCTCTTACATATATGACGGCCATCTGCTCGGGCAACTGCATAGTTCCGATTGACAGAGAGCTTATGACCGACGATATACACGGCATTATCGAAACGGCGGGCTGCGAGCTGCTGTTTGTAGATAAAAAGCACATTGACAAAATCGATTACGACCGTCTGGGCGACATTCCCGTTTACTGCTTCGACCCGCTTGACGAAAGCGAGAACCCGCACGGCGTGAAATCGTTCACCGAGCTTCACAACAGAGGCAGGGACCTTATCGCGCAGGGCAAGGAGCTGTGGAAGGAAATCGACGACGATCCCGAGGAAATGTGCGTGCTGCTCTTCACATCGGGCACGACGGGCGTTTCGAAGGGAGTTATGCTCTGCCAGCGCAATTTCGCTTTTGAAATCAAGGCGGCGATGGGAGTAATCAAGATTTATCCCGAGGACTGCGGCATTTCGCTGCTTCCGATTCACCACACCTTCGAGAGTTCGATTATTCTTTTCTTCGCCCCCTACTGCGGCGCGAAGGTCACTTTCTGCGAAGGCTTCAAATATGTTCTCAAGAATATGAAGGAGTTCAACCCCTCCGTATTCGTCGCCGTTCCCCTTGTGCTTGAGACGGTTCACAAGCGCATTATGCGCAAAATCCGCGAGCAGAAACACGGCGAGGCGAAATTCCGTCTGGGCTTAAAGCTCTGCAAGGCGGGCAAAAGATTCAATGTCGATTTAAGCAAATATGTTTTCAAGGAAATTCAGGAAACCTTCGGCGGCAATATGCGTATGATTATCTGCGGAGGCGCCGCCGTTGACCCGAAGGTGCTTGAAGACTTCAACGCTTTCGGCATACAGATTATTTACGGCTACGGTCTTACCGAGTGCGCCCCTCTCGCGGTAATCAACCACGACAGGCTCCGCACGACGGATTCGATAGGCGAGCCTCTGCCCGGAGTTGAGACGAAGCTTGTCAACCAGGATGAAAACGGCATAGGCGAGCTGTGCGTCAAGGGCGGAATGGTTATGCTCGGCTATTTCAACAATCCCGAAGCGACGGCGGAGGTCATTGACGAGGACGGCTTCCTGCACACGGGAGACCTTGTTCAGATAGACGAACTCGGACACTACCACGTATGCGGACGGAGCAAGAACGTCATTGTCACATCAAACGGCAAAAACATTTACCCCGAAGAACTCGAATACCACCTCGACGGCGAGGATTTCATAAGTTCAAGCCTTGTTGAGGGCGTTGAGAACAAAAAGGGCGAGGTTCAGATTCACGCGCAGATTCTGCCCGACTCCGAGGAAATCAGCCTGAAAATCGGCAGAGAGCCAACGGAGAAGGAAATTCAGGAGCTTATAAAAAGCGCGGTTGAGCGCATAAACGAAAAAGTACCCGCGTTCAAGAGAATCAAATCATTCACGATACGCAAGAACGATTTTGACCGCACGACGGCGCAGAAGATAAAGCGCACGACAAACAAAACGACGGGAAAGTCGAAGAACAAGATAAAGGTAAACAACACAAAGGCAGGTTAAAATAAAGTCATCATCCACCGAAAGGAGCAGATATGTCCGACAGATATCTGATAATCAACGCCGATGATTTCGGAATGTGCAACGCTTCCGTTGCGGCGGTTACCGACCTTTTCAGAAACGAAAAGAGCGCGCTTACATCCTCAACGATTATGGCTCCCTGCGGCTGGGCTCCCAAAGCGATTAAATTCGCAAAGGAGAACCCGCAGTTCGCGATAGGCGTTCACCTGACGCTTACGAGCGAGTGGGGCGATTACCGCTGGGCTCCCGTGAACGCGGAAAAGACCGCCTCCCTCCGCGACGAAGAGGGCTACATGTGGCACGAGAGCGTTGACGTTGAAAAGCACGCGGACCTTGACGAGGTCGCGGGCGAAATCCGCGCGCAGATAGAAAAATGCAGGGCGCTCGGCCTCAACCCCTCGCACCTTGACAACCATATGGGCTCGCTCTACGGCATTGAGACGGGTAGGTTCGAGCTGTTGCAGAAGACGATTGAAATCGCGGGCGAATACGGTCTTCCGTTCCGCTGCCCGTCGAAGCTCACTCCCGAAATGTTCGGCAACACGATGCTTGAAATAAACGTTGACATGGATACGGTAGGCGCCGCTTTCGGTCAGCTTATGGGTTACGCGGATATGCTCGGCGTCGCCCTTCCCGACTACCTTATCCCCAACGAGTGGGACGGAGGTCCCCAGTGCGACAGTTACGAGAATTTCAGGGAATATATCTACAACCTTTACGCGTCGTTCCCCGAAGGCGTTACCGAAACCTATATGCACCCCTCGGTTGAGTGCGACGAGCTCAAGGGCACAAGCGGGCGCTGGAAATTCAGGACCTGGGAATATAAGCTCCTGAGCGATCCCGCAACAAGACAGCACATTGAGGCGCACGGCATAAAGCTTATAAATTACCGCGATCTCGCCGAAATGAGGAAGAAATAACAAATGACAAAAAGAGAGCCGGCATCCTGAAAACGGATGCCGGCTTTGAATATCGGATTTCGGACGAAGTCGGGTGAAAATGCACGTCTGTTGTGTTGTAAAAGCGTTATTCAACAATCTGACAATTGTCAACGGCAAATTCAAGCAAAATATTTATAAGCTCATTTCTTGAACGGTTGGTTTCTTCCGAGAGGGAATCGAGGCGTGCGACAGTTTCATCTTTTATTCGAATAGAAAACACTTTGTAGCCGTCATCGCCTTTTAACTGCTTTTTGTGGATAATCAATTTTTCACTTTTCAAGTCATGTCACCTCATATTTATTATGACTTGACAGAAATAAATAATATATGTTATGTTATATAACATAAATATAACATATACAAAAGGGGCATGATTATGAAAAGAACAATCTGTATTATTCTTGCTTTTTCTATGCTTTTTTGCTTAGCTGCATGCGGCAAAAGTAAAAGTGAAGCGGGAAACAACGCAGCAGATGAAGGTGGAAAAACAGCCGTAACGGAAACCGCAACGCAAAAAACAATAACGCCGACAGTAAAAAAATCAGTTGAAGAGGATGATGACCTCGGACTGATGAATGTCAAAATTCAGGAAACCGAGGGCTTGAGTGATGTTGAAAAACTTTTGGTGAATTATTTTGATGTTGACTATTTTGACGGTCCATCATTTGAGGCTCTTGAAAGATACCCGAAGATTTACAGAGGCGCGCAGATTATAGAGTCCGGTGTTGTTTTTAAAACAATTGAATCGAATGATGAAACTTACACAATGCTTATGACAACCGACGAAGATTTCCGTTTCGGTGAACCGGCTGAATATTATGTAATAAAAGGCGAGCAGGGTGACGCAAGGATAATTGAAGGAGATAAAGTTGTAGTTTACGGTAAGTTTACCGGCATTGACAAATACACCGTTGACGGAACATCTTACAATGTTCCTACAATTCTTGTCAATAAACACACTTTTTATGAAGGAACCGAAGGAGTTCCGTTATACACATTTGAAGAAATAAGATCAATCGCAAAATATATTTTCGGTGATGATATAACCATACATGACGCATGTGATGAGAGTGAAGAAAAGTATTCCATGCTGGGTTCCGGAGAAGAGTATATAGTTGAGATTGAAAATCAGAGTAATGCAAATTTTACAAAATATGAGTTCGCAGCATGGAGAGGCGGAGAAATAGGCGATGCCAAATCAACATCAACAGAGCGCAGATTTATAACTGTTTCGGCGGATTTTAAGCATTTTTACCTTCAGATTTATAACACAAACCTTAAAACTTACACCCTGTCTTGCTATGATCTGAACCTTAAAAAACTGTGGTCAAAGGATTTTGACGAAACAAATTCGGCGACACTAGATTACACGGCAAATCATATTTATCTTGTTGCAAACGGATATATGTATATTATTGACGCAGAGACAGGAGAGGAATCTGTTCCCAAAAAATATGTGGGGGAAACAGACGGAATCAGAAAACTTAAAGACGGAATTCTGCTTTTACGCAAAGGTCCCTCAGATGCAATAATGAAAACAGACCTTGCAGGTAATGTTTTGTGGTCAGTGAACACCGACACAGAAGTTATATATTCAATGACTGATGATGACAATCCTAAAATAATTGTTCAGATTGTTGAAGGAAACTATGTTGTAGAATACAAAGCTATAAGACAGCAATCAACATTTAATCCGTATCAAAATAAAAATGAAACATATAATGCGCCTGCGGAAACAGTAGGTTTGGTTATTTCTCCGAGTGGAGAAGTGATTTATAAAGGGGCTACACAATAAAACACTGACAACAGCCGCGCTGAAAAGCACGGCTGTTTGTGTGTAAACATTTAAAACATTACCCGGTATCTTTCAAGTCAAAAGACACATTCAGTTCCGCTCCCAACCCGTTTGCCAGCCTTTTAAGGGTTGCAACAGACGGATTGGCGATTCCACGCTCGATTTTTGAAATGTCAGCCTGATCAATACCGGTTTTCGCCGACAGTTCTGACTGCGATATATTTGCTTTTGCTCTTGCTGCAAGGAGAGCGTTTGCAACTGTTATGTTTATTGAAATTGAATCTGCCGCAACTGTTATGCCGTCTTCGTAAACTGTTTCGGTTTCAATATCAAGGTCGTCGTTCCAGATAATGCCGTAACCGCCCATAAGTTTTCCGGAAGTGAACAGCTTGCGGTTTTTCAGAGCCGAAAGCGGAGGATACTTGTCAAACAGGACAGAGATATCATACTCTTTAACTTCACCTGTCTGAAAGGTGAGATAAAAAGTTGTGCCTTTGCCGTATTCAAGTTTTACAGCTTTATGAAACATATCAGTTCAGCGGCGGGAGCTTGATGTATTTCTCAGTCTCCCACATCTCCTCCAGTTCTTTTTGATATTTCAAGATAAACTCTTTTACCAACGCCTGTGCCTTTGCAGGAAATTCGCCCTCCATCAATTCACCGGTTGCAATCAAAAACGGTGCATCAAAATCATTGGTGATTGCGTGAATATGCGGAGGGTTATGCTCTTTGTTTCTGAGATACATAACAATTATTATTCCGTAAAAGTGGCTGATTGTAGGCATCAATTCATCTCCTCTGCAATTCTATTATATGGCATATATCCCATATTGTCAACAAACTTTTTTGTTTTCGGAATATGCGGAGTGAGTGCACGACAAAACCGCCGTAAATGACAGATTATCAAATACGGCGGTCTTGATTGCGGATGATAAGTATTTTCTTTATTT
The DNA here is from genome assembly GCA_902787025.1 of Oscillospiraceae bacterium. GTDB lineage: Bacteria > Bacillota > Clostridia > Oscillospirales > Acutalibacteraceae > CAG-177. The sequence goes on from CADAER010000003.1 coordinate 31,107, forward strand.
ATAAAATGTATAAAGTACGGATGTGTCGCAGGCGGTGTTGTCAACATACCAGCTTCTGCCGATTTTCTGCAGGGTAACGGGCAGATTTTCAACCTCAGCCTGACCGTTGACATTGACGTTGACATTGACGGTGCATTTGTTTCCCTCGTTTTTCGCGACGCCCGCCGAAACGACCTCGATTTTGTAATCCTCGCCGAATTTTTCCTGATAGGCGCCGACGGAGGCTATCTTTGTCTGCACGCCCGTGTTGGCGTCATACTCGTCCTCGGTGCCGGTCAGGCTCTCGCCGTATGCGGCAAGGTTCGCTTCAAACGCGGTGAAGAACGCCTCGTCGTCAAAATACTTGTCGCCGAAAACCTCTTCGCGGACCTTCTGAAGCTCAGCTATATACTGCGTGAAAATTGCGTCATAATTGTCAAAGCCGTTGTTTGTTTCAACGAGGCTGACGAATACGGGATACATCGTGTCAATGACCTTGCCCTCAAGCTCACCGTTGTCGCCGAGAGTCTTTTCGCCTTTGAGGCTTTCATCGTTGAGACCTTTGAGTCCTTTTGTGCTGTCGCCGGGCTTGTAGTTTTCATAAACAACGGGGTTTATGTAGTTCTGACGGATGTAGTCGCCGAATTTCATATCCTTGCTTAAAAGCGTGTCTTTGAAGGCATTGTAGCCGTCGCCTGTCTGGACTATTGTGTCAACATAGGCGACCGCCATCTTTTCGGGGTCAAACGCCGTGTATCTCGTGGTGTAGGTGAAAAAGGTGAGAGCGCCGAGAACAGCGGCTGTTACCAGTATGGCAAAAATGCCGTAAAGTTTGAGATTCAAACCTTTTTTCTTTTTATCGGCCATTTTCTTTACCTCCTCAGTCTGCGTCGTTCGCCGGTTCGTCATAGTCTCTTTCAGCCGCGGCTTCGCGCCTTATCATAAGCTCTTTGACTATTTTTTCCTTCTTGTCGCCTACCATATCGTAGAAGAGAATCGGAAGACCCTGAAGGATGACGAAAGCGGCGGGGATAATCGTGTAAATCATAAGGAATTTGTTGAGCGTCGCGTCTGTCTGCGCGGCGTATGCGACATTGGCGTCGGTGGAGACAAGGTAGCCCGACCAGGTGTAGAGCAGCCAGGGACCGAGCGCCTTTGTGAAAGCGGAGGCGATTTTCGCGAAAAGGCCGTAGCCCGCGTATGCGAGACCTTCCTGGCGCTTGCCCGTCTTCCACTCGATTTCGTCAACGCAATCCGCTATCATAATGTTGGGCGTGACGTTGGTGTTGCCGTGCTGGAGACCGCAGAAGAAGTTGAGAATAAGGAAGGGGATGATAAGTCCGCTGTTGAAGCCGATTCCCGTCGCGACAAAGTAAAGAATCGCGAGAGAGGTGGCGCCGTAGACGCAGAAAAGAATATATGTCTGCTTTGTGCTGAATTTCTTGAGAACGAAGTTGACAAGCAGAGTGCCGACCGCCGTGCCGATACCCATCGGAAGAAGGAGGGCGAGCTTGAGATCCTTCGAGCCTAAAAGATAAATCGCTATGTAGAGCGAAACGGTGCCGTAAACGCCTCTGCCGAAGCCCGTGAGCTTGGTGAGGGATACCATAAGCAGGTTCTTGTTCGTGAAAACGACCTTGACGGCGTCTTTGAGCGAGACCTTTTCTCTTGTGTAGGGGACTCTTTCCTTGTTGTTTATGAAGAAAATCATAACGAACAGAATGAATCCGAGAGCGCATACCGCCGTTGAGATGACGAGGTCAAGACCCTGAGCCTCAGCGTTTTTATACTGCTGCTGACCCATGACCGCCTTCATGACGATGCCGACCACAAGAACGACTACCATACCGCCGGACTGACCGACGCTCTTCATAAATGAGGCTATCGAAATCGCGGACGAACGCTCCGAGGGATCGGGCGAACACAGGGCGCCGAAACATTCCGCGGGCCTTTCAACCGCGCAGCCGACCGCCGTGTAAAGCGAATAGATGACATACATCCATATAATGGCGAGAGTCTGGTTTCTTGTGTTGGGCGCCACGAAAACAAGCATTGCTATAATTGCCATCGGAACAGCGCCGAAGCCTATCCACGGCTTTGCCTTGCCGAGTCTTGTTCTCGTGTTGTCGATAAGGAAGCCCGTGACAAGTTCAATAACCGCGCCGATTATGCCCGCCGCGAGGAATACGGCTGAAATCTGCGAGGAGATTACGGAACTGTCAAAGCCCTTGCCCTTGAAGGCGAAATCGGCAAAGAAGGTCTGGGTGTAGTCGGGCATCCATCCCGTAAGCAGGGCGACGCCGAACAGACCGATGCCGAATGTGAACATTTCGGACTTCTTCATATATTTCTTCTTTTTTTCGCTCATACCGTTGCTCCTTTCGTATAAACGAAGATTAACAAATTTATTATAACTTAAATAAAATAAAAAAACAATTGTTTTATCTTTTAATTTAAAACATATATATTACATATTGAATTTATGCGGTGTTGTATGTTAGAATTAATTTGTTATTCTGAACGCAGGGAGGAAAAATATGGCGGATGTCGTCAAAAAAGTCACGGGGTTTTTCCACGAGGTCAAAGACCACTGGAAAACTCCGCCTGAGGGCAAATATGTTCCTTACAAAGAATATAAGGACATTTTTCTCGCGGTAGGCTTCAACTATTCGGGCAACAAGACTCTCGAATACATAGTGTTCGCGGCTTCGTGCTACCTTATGATGTATCACTACAAGCTGCCCTACCTCACATTCTCGGTTATAAACATAATCAACATGCCGCTCAACTATATCTGGACTATGATGACCTGGTATATTGCGGACAACCTCGGTTTTATGCCGAAGAAGAACGAGCGCAAATTCTACGGAGTTTATATGCTGCTCGTTGTAATCGGCGTGCTGATGATTGTGTTTGACCCGTCGGCTCTGTTCAATCAGAGCGGCAGGTTCGTGACCTATATGAATTCGCTCGAGGGCATAAGCTGCGCTTCGGCCTTCAAGATTCTCGGCACGCACATTCTCTGGAACGGCTGGTTCGGCGCGAGAAACATATTCTGGCGCAAAAAGCTTATTCCGAAATTCGGCAGATACAAATACAGCCTTTACTGCAACGCGATTCCCAAGTGCATTATGGTAACTCTCATAGGCTGGCTTCCGTTTTACAACATTCCCGACGTTATCACGAGAGTCTGGGTCGCAAACCTTATGTTCGCGATTTTCAACCTCTTCCCGTTTGACAACTCGACTGAAATGTGCGCGCAGAACATAAGCCCCAACACGAGGGAGCGAATCTGGGTGCGCACGATTCCCATAAAGCTTTCGCATTTTCTCAATTCCATTGTGGCGATTCTCATGCCCGTATTTATCGGCATGCTGCGTTACGAATGGGCGGACATCAACCTTTTCAAATATATAATTCCCGGTTTCTTTATTTTCTGCGTCGCGGTGACGATGATTTTCGCGGGCAGAATCAAAGAGAGAATTCCGCAGCCGCCGCTTGAAAAGAAGGTTTCCATAAGCTTCTGGGACGGCATGTTCGGAGTTATGCGCAACAAATACAAGTGGGTCAACACCATTGTCGGACTTATTGACTCGCTGGGCAACGGAATGCTTCCGTTCGCGACGATTCTCTACCTTTACACCTTCCGTCTGAGCGGTCTTATTTACAGTCTGCTTGTCGCTCTCGTTTCGTTCGCGGGAACGCCGCCCGATTTCTTCGCTCCGTATTTCCTGCGCAGGTTCTCCTACAAGCAGCTGATGATTTTCTATCAGCTTTCAAGGGCGATAGGCAACGGGCTGATAGTCGGGGCGCTCTGGTTCCTCGGAGACAGCGTAAACCTGTGCGGAACAATCTGCGTGGTTGTGCTTATCTTTATGGAGATGACGAAGACGATACCCGTTACGGCGGGACACGATATGGATATCCGTATCAACGACTATCAGATGTATCTCTCTGGCGAGAGGCTTGAGAATTTCTCGGGCGTTTTCGGCTGGTTTACGGGACCCGTAACATCTTTTGTAAGCCTTATCATCCCGATTATGCTTCTCAGGTACGGCTTCAACAGCAACTGGGATGTTCTGTTTGTTGATTCCTCAAGAATAAAAATTATAGTTATTCCCATATTAATCGACATAGTGGGTTATGTTCTTATGACAATTCCGTACCTGTTCTGGGATTACGACGACAAAAAGCAGGCTATGGTAATGGAGGTGCTCAAAGCGAGGGAGGAAGCCACGGGCGGAAACCTTGACGGCACGACGGACGGAGTTGACGAGTCGCTGACGGCGGAAAACGCCGCGGCTGAGAGCGAAACCGAAAGCGGGGTGATTGTGTGAGCCGCAAAAAAGAAAAACATATGCACGACCTTGCGGCGATATACAGCGAGACGAAGCTGGATATTCCCGCGGACGAGGTATGGACCTATCAGGTTGAAGGGCTCAAGGCTCCCGTAATCGGCAAACCCGTGGAAAACGCGGGCAGGAAAAAGGCGATAGTCGTTGTCATACTGCTTATCGCGATAGGCCTTTCGATTTTCTTCTCGGTGCGCGCGGTTCACAGCGACACATACAACTACGAGCAGGTTGAGGACGGCTGGCAGTTCTGTAAATTCAGCAACCCCGGAGACATTACCGAAATCACAATAGATTACGCGGAAGGCGACAAATCGAAGCCCATTACCGAAATCCGCGAATACGCCTTCAACTGCGACGACAAGCTCATAAACATAACCGTCGGCAAGGATGTAAAGAAAATCGACGGCAAATCGTTTTACAGCGTATGGAATCTTCAGAACATCTATGTTGATGAAGAAAACCCGAACTACTGCGACATAGACGGCGTGCTTTACAGCAAGGATAAGACAGAGGTCATCTGCTACCCCATTGACCACGACGCCTACCTGCGCGAAAAGGCGGGTATAAAAGAGGAGCTGTGGCCCTGGAGTGAAAACGGCGAATACGGCGAGGATTACATAAACGCCGTGCAGACTTACAGGGTTCCCGAAACGGTTACGAAAATCGGCGAGCTCGCTTTCAACTACGCGAACCTTGTTACCGTTTATCTCCCCGAAGGGCTCAAGACCATTGAGACGCTGGCGTTCTTCAAGTCGACATCCCTCGCGAATGTTATGTCATACGGAGCGGGCGGCGAATACAAATCGCTTCCCGAAGGGCTTGAGTATATCGGCTCAGACGCTTTCAGCTACGACCAGGCGCTCACTTATATGTTCATCCCCGCGAGCGTGAAATACATCGGCCACCACGCTTTCTGGGACACCTGCTACAAGGAGGACGGCGAGGTCAAGGGCGTAAGCGTTATGAATGTGGCGCTCGGCGAAAACGAGTTTGAAGGCTCGGTTGACACAAACGACCACTGGCTGCCTAGTTACGACTGGAAGCTTCTGAAGAAGACAATCGATGTCAATTACTCCGCGCAGAGAGAAAAATAAAACAGAGTTCAATAAAGAAGAAAACCGCCCGGAAGGGCGGTTTTTGATTTATGTTTTTCGATTGTTAAGGCGGGGGCTTATCTCACAATTTTTTCGCCGTCGAACATAATCACGCACTCGGCGGCTCCGCCGGGTTTGCCTCCCGATTTTATCCAGTCAACATAGGCGCGTCTGAGCGCTGTGTCGGTCGGCCACTCGTCAACGGGTCTGTCGGCGTATTTTCCGAAAACTCTCCAGGCGTCGTTGAACTCCTCGCCCTCCCACGAATCGATGACCTCAAAATCTTTCATAAATTTGAGGATGTTTGAGTTTTCGGGAAGGAACTTCGGGTGGTTCGGATTGAGCAGCCAGGAGCCGCAGATGAAAATTACCCTGCCGTCGGGGAAGAGCCAGTGCAGATGCTCCCACGCGCATTTGTAGGAGGCGAGGCGCACCTCGTCCGTCAGCGGGATTCCCGAGGACGGAATATGAAAGCCTATGAGCAGGTCGCCGGGGTTGATGACGTGGCCGCAGCTCATTGTGAAGGGCTTGTTTTTCTCGCTGAAATGGCAGAGCTGATACTGGAACCTGCCGTAGGCGACGCGGTCAAGGCGGAAGAAGCCGTCAAACCAGTCGGCGACGAAGGAGCCCGGCACGCCCTTGCACTCAATGCACTCAAGCAGCTTGCAGCGCAGGTCGTCCATTGTATCCCAGTAAATCTGCTCGTCAATTCCCATAAGCCCGTATTGCTCCCAAAGCTCATAGGTAAGCGAAAGGGCGAACACGAAATGCAGGGTGTAGCGGTTGTAGCCCATCCGCGCGGCGAGAATGTCGAGTTTCGCGAGCGTCTTGCCGTCAAGCCGCGCCTTGTGATGCTCGAATTTATCGTAGAGCGCGTCGAAGGTGCGGGCGTAGGATTTGTTCGAATCGAGTTTGTCAAGCACCTCGGTAAAAAGCGAGACCGCCTCTTCGGGGTAGTTGTAGCGCGCCATAAAATCCTGTAAAAAAGGTGTGTTGTGAAGCATAGTTACCTCCGGTTATTCCGAAACAAGCCAGACGGTCATATCGCACTCGCCGCGGTTTATGCAGGCGTAGAACGGTATGAGCCTTATTTCGCACGGCTCGTAGTTTCTCTCATAGGCGTAAAGCCCGCCGTCAAATGTGTTCTGCGTGAGGCGTCTGCCTTTAATGATGATATCCGTTGTGCCGAGTTCGTCATTCTTCTCGGTTCTGCAGTCGGCGGTTGCGCCGATTTTCAGGGCGCGCAGGTTTTCGCCGTTGTCAACGCTCTCGGCGCAGTAAACCAGCGGTCCCATTGTAACGGCGACTCTGCCCGCGTCCTCATTCACAAGGGGGTTCGCGTAAACGGCTTTGGGCGCTGTGTCGAGAACAAGACTGACTGTTGAGGCGCCGTCAATGTCGATATAAGCGTAGCCGTTTTCAATTACGGGGCTCGCTTTTGCTCCGTTGACCGTAAGAGCGTAATAATCTTTTGAAAATCCGGGTATTCTCAGCGCGAGTTTGCCTCTGAACGAACCGTCTGTTGAAATATCAACTTCCGCGCCGTAAGGGTAATCTGTTTTAATCTTGATTTCGCCCCGCGAGGTCTTTACGGTTGATGAAATATACTGATGAATGTAAACCGTGTTCTCATCCTCGCCGCAGATATAATCGCCGATTGAAGCGATGAATCTCGTTATGTTGGGCGGGCAGCACGAGCAGTCAAAAACCCTCTGCCTCACGGGCTCGGGGAAGGGCTCCTGCTGTTTTGGAACGCCTTTGTTTCTTTCTCTCTCCGCGTGAAGGAACTCAAGCGGGTTTTTATAGAAGAACGAGCCGCCGTCAAGCGACACGCCCGAAAGGACGCCGTTGAACATCGCTCTTTCGATGACATCGCCGAAACGGGAGTCAACCTTCATTTTCTGCATACGGGAGGCGAAATAAACGAGCGCTATGGCGGCGCAGGTTTCGGTGTAGGCCCTTGAGTTGGGCAGGTCATAGGGGACGGTGAACGCCTCGCCCACAGCGGACTGACCGATGCCGCCCGTGAGATACATCTTTTTGTTGTAAATGTCGTCGAAAAGCGCGAAGCAGGCTTTTTTCAGCGCTTCGTCGTCATATTCGAGCGCGATATCCGCCATTCCCGCGTAGAGATAGCACGCGCGAACGGAATGACCCTCCGCAGTGAACTGCTCGCGGCAGGGCAGATGACTCTGGAAATATCTCGAGGAACACCAGTAATCTTCCGGGACCTCCTCCTGCATACCCCTGCGGTCAATGAAATATTTAGCGAGGTTGAGCCATTTCTTTTCGCCCGTGCAGCGGTAAAGTTTGACGAGGGCGAGTTCTATTTCCTCGTGGCCGGGAGTGTGGAAGGCGGCGGAATCCTCGACCCTGAAAACGCGGTCGATGAGGTCGAGATATTTACACATTATTTTAAGCATTTTATCCTTGCCCGTGGCGTTGTAATAGGCGACAGCCGCCTCGGTGAGATGCCCCGCGCAGTAAAGCTCGTGCCAGTCGCGGTTTGAAAAGCGTTTGCCGGGCTCGCAGACCGTGAAATAAATGTTGAAATAGCCGTCGGGCTGCTGGTTTTTCTCCATTAAATCAACAACCTCGTCAACCTGTTTTTCAAGGTCGGGGCGCGGCTCTTTTTCGATTATGAATGCGACGCTCTCAATCCACTTCGCTATATCGGAATCCCAGAAGATATGGGGTTTTTTCTCCATACCGTCCTTCCACTCGAAGCGGAAGGCGTCGAATCTGCCCGTCTCGGCGAAGCGGTCGCGGACGTTGTAAATCGTTTTTTCGGCGTTTGTTTTCTGACGGTCCTTCCAGAAGCCGTCGCCGATCGCAACATCACGGAACGAAATGTTTTTCATACTGTTCTCCCCTTATACGGTCAGAAGACCGGCGTCGAGAACATACTGCGCTCCCGTTGCGAAACGCGCCTTGTCGCTCGCGAGGAAAAGAACGAGATTCGCGACATCCTCGCTTTCAAGCCAGGGAGTGTCGATGAGATTGCCGGCCGAAGCGCCCGCTTCCTCCTCGGGGGTTTTGCCCTCGATGGCGGCAAGGCCGTCGTTCATCGGAGTGTTGACAGCGGTCGGGTGAATGCTGAGAACTCTTATGTTATAGGGTGAAAGCTCAATCGCCCACGCTTTGGTAAGGCCTGTGAGGCCCCATTTTGAAGCGGTGTAGTGCGAGAGGCGGTTGCCTCCGCGAAGGCCCATAACGGAGGAGTTGTTGATGATAACGCCGCTTTTCGCCTGCATCATATAGGGGCTTATTCTTCTTGTTACCATAAACGGACCTTTGAGGTTTATGTCAATCATCGCGTCCCACTCCTCGTCGGTCATTTTGTCGACGCTCTGGTGGGCGCAGATTCCCGCGTTGTTGAAAAGAACATCTATTTTGCCGAACGCCGCTATTGTGCCTTCGACTGCCCTTTTTATCGCTTCGTCATCGCGCACATCGCCCGCGAAAACCTCGCATTTTCCGCCCATCGCCTCAATTTCGGCTTTCAGGCTTTCGAGCTCCTCGTTTGTGCCGAACGCGTATGCAGGATATTCAATCTTTTTCGCGACATCAAAGCCGACAACGCTCGCTCCCTCTTTCGCGAACGCGAGAGCCGTCGCTCTGCCCTGACCGTGAGCCGCGCCCGTGATGAACACGACCTTGTTTTCAAATTCCTTCATTTTCAGAACCTCACTTTCATTTTAAAGGTAATAAAAATTAATAATTTGTCATTTATAATTTGTAATTTTATTTCAGTATATCAAACCCGTTTTGTCAAGTCAACGCAAAACAAAGCCGCGACGGTTGAAAAAGCAAAAAAATTATTGTATAATAAAATTCACTTGTTAAGGAAGGAGGAAAACGGCTTGCCCAATTTTACCGAAAAAGCGATAAAACAGGCGTTTACCGAGCTTGTGAGAGAGCGTCCGCTCTCAAAAATCAAGGTCAAGGATATCGTAGAGCGCTGCGGCATAAACCGTAACTCCTTCTATTACCATTACGCCGACCTGCCCGCTCTCGTTGACAGCATAATCTCGGACGAGGTTGACAAGCTTACGGACGATTCGTCATCCTTTTCATCCTTTAACGACGCGTTTGTTTCCGTTGTCAGATTCATAACGGAAAACAGGCAGGCGTTCTATCACATTTACGGCTTTGTCGATCACACCGTTTCGGAGCGCTATCTTCTGAGCATGTGCGACAAGGTTGTTACCGCGGGCTTCGACAGGATATACGGCGACAGAAAGATTTCCGCGTCGGACCGCAAAATCATAATCCGCCATTACAAGGAGATTTCGTTCGGCATGCTCTTCAACTGGCTGGAAAGCTCGATGAAATACGATATCATCGCGTATTTCAACCGTCTGTGCGAACTCAAACAGGGTGAAATCGACAGAATGATTGAAAATTCCGAAAAGAAAATTTAGGCAAAAATCAAAAAATGTCTGAAAACAGGTCAAATCGCCCCGATTGACCGTTTAAAAAAATTAAATAGTGCATATAATGGGGGATAGAGCGAGTGTGGAATTCGGTTTATCTTATACGGGGGCTGTATTTGCGAAGGTGCAGCCCCCATCCCCCCCTTAAATATACAGGTAAGGTGATCAGATGAAACCAAGATCCGTAGCGCCGATGCGAATCGCCAAAATCGGATATATCATTGTATCAGCCCTGATTGTTGCAATCGGAGTTGTTTTTATTTTACGGCCTTTTGAGAGCCTTGAGGTGCTCGGCATTATATGCGGAGCGGTTATGCTGGCTTTCGGCGCCATCAAGATTGTAGGCTATTTTTCCAAAGATTTATACAGACTTGCGTTCCAGTTTGACCTGGAGTTCGGCACGATTATGCTGATAATCGGCTTCTGTATAGCGGCGCGCCCCGAAAACGTCATTACGTTTTTCAGCGTTGTTATGGGACTCGCGGCGCTGACGGACGGTCTGCTCAAAATACGCATTTCGGTTCAGTCGAAGAATTTCGGGCTTGAGACCTGGCCGGTGATGACGGTGTTCGCCTGCCTTTCGTGTGTGGCGGGCATTGTGCTGATGTTCTGGCCGCAGGAGAGCGCGAAAATAATCTGCCTTCTGCTCGGCATCTGCCTTGTGGCCGACGGGATTCTGAACATTCTGGTTGTGCTGTTCACGGTGAAAATAGTCAAGAATCAGCAGCCCGACAAGAGGGATTTCCCCTACCGCGACGCCACCTATACCGACATTATCGAAAGCAAATCCGATGACAAAGACGAACCCGCGGAGATTGAAGAAGCGGATGAGACCGGAAGCGCGGTTTCTTATGAAGAAGAGAAAGCGGATGTTTCCGTTGAGCAGAACGGCGCGAAAGAATAAACACAAAACAATATTTAAAAATACAGCCGGCAGGATTTTACGATCCCGCCGGCTTTTGTTTTGCCGTTTTTTTCGGATGACATCGTGTGACAAGGCAAAAGCTTTACAGGCGCGGTTTTTACGCTGATTTTCCTGCTATTTTTCTTTTTCGGAATATAAAGCGCGGTTTTGCCTTCGGACCCGCCGAATTTACCGAAAAATAATCACAGAATAATTACAGAAAATCTCAGCGGTATTTTGTTAAATTTGACGAAACTGTGAACAACGCCGCAAAACCGCACGAAAAGTTCACATTTTATATGTAAAGTATATTCCGCCACATATAGTGCAAAACCCTGCTTTGAATAACAAAATGACCCGTTTAATTCCGGAATAGAAATTATAATTGTGTCTGGAAAGGGGGCTGCCTTTACACTCGATTTTATGTTTTTTCGGTGATTTCAGGCCTTTTTCAGTGCTTGACAGCGTCAAAAAACATTTGGTATAATTCAAAAGGTTTATTTTTTATATACCATAATAATTATTAAACCGAAAGGAAGAGATGAATGAAAAGCACAAACACCTCGCATCTTAAGAAAACGCTTTCTCTGGTTATGGCAATAATCCTGACCTTCGGCGTTTTTGCAAGTGCAAACCTCGGCAGCCTTGTAGCATTTGCTGCCGAAAGAAAAGGCGAACCCGTTGCGCCTCTTGTTACCAGCTACTGGTGCTACTACAGCGACGGCGAAATCCGTTTCACGGGAGACATTCCCGCCATTGCCGATACGGACAGCATTCCCTGGGTCTCCTATGTCAGCAAGATTACAACCGTAACTATCGACCCCAATAATGTTACATCCATCGGCGCAAACGGCCTTAAACTCCTCAATGTAAACGGCATTTACATTCCCAAAACCGTAACTACAATTGACTCGAACGCTTTCTCTAATTCCTCAATCAGAGAGATTTTCTATGAAGGTTCAAAAACAGAGTGGGAAAGCAAATTCACAGCTGTTGTTGACGGTCTCAAAATCAATTACAACCACACTCATACCAGCGGACTCATCAAGCATTCTGTAGATGCTACCTGCACACAGAAGGGCTACGAAGGCGATAAGTACTGCTCAGTCTGCGGCGCTTTCTATGAGAACGGTGAAGACCTTCCCAAGACCAATCACAGCTGGTCAAAGAACTATGCTGTAATGGAAGCTCCCACCTGCATCAAGGGCGGCAAAGAGGCTAAATACTGCACAATCTGCGACTCATGGGACTATTCCACCATCAGGGATCTTGCTCCCACCGGCTTACACGAATGGGCAGTTCTTCCCGACGACAAAGTTGAAGATTGCCAGGCATTTTTCGGCAAGGATCTTCAGGACGAACACATCACCATGCACTGCGTGAACTGCAATGTTTCAAGCGAAGATCCCCAGTTCAAGGATTTCATTTTCAAAGATAAAGACGGCAACACCTACGGCAATAAAGACACCGCTTTCACGGAGCTTTCCGCGGCAACTCAGAAAAAGATTGTAAACAAAGTAGCGGTTGAATATAACAGACAGCTTAATATTGACACTGCTTTCAAGGGTGACAAAACAAACTGGAAAGTAAAACATGTTTATCATTATGAAACCACCGACCCCACCTGCACGGAAGACGGTCAGGTTCTCGTTACCTGCGAATGGTGCAAAAATTACACCGATTCTTATGTTCTCAAGGCAAAGGGCCACAGCAACGTTACCACAGGCGAAGTTGTTGATTATGTGATTCCCGCCGGCTGCCCCACTGACGAAGATCCCGACGCATCAGGCGAAAGAGGCACAAGATGCACAGTCTGCGGCGAAATCCTTTCCAGCGAAAAGATTCCCAACAACCACACCAAGGGTTACTGGTCCGGCTACTGGAAAACAATAGTAAAGCCCACCTGCGTTCAGGACGGTTATCAGTGGCTTGTCTGCAACTACTGCGGCAAATACATTCTTGATGAAGAAGGCAACTATGTAAAGAAAGACCTTCCCAAGACTCCCGACCAGCACGGAAACTCCAGATGGTTCACAACACTCTACCCCACCTGCACCGAAAAGGGTGAGGAAATTCAGGTCTGCACCGTTGAGGGCTGCCCCTATTACTCAAATACAGATATAGGCAGCAAAGCGGTTAAAATCAGCGACAGAGATACCATCGACTTCATTCAGAAGGTTATCGGAGATACAAACACAGAACACTATCACTATGATACCACCGTTCCCGCCGACAAGAGAGTAACGGATGTTGCCAACACATGGGCGCTCTCACTTCTTGCGGCATACAGAGCGGGCAAAGACCTGTCTGTCGAAGCAGACAGCGCGGCGCTGAAAGAAGAACTTACGGAAGAGCTCAAGCTTGCCATAACCAAATACGGCAAAGAAGGTCTCGATGAAAACGGCAACGAAGCATTCCTGTTTGACATCGATCAGATAGTTGAAGCTCGCGGTCTCGCAAGCGCGGATGAGTTCTTTACAGCTGAAAGCACAGCAAGATTCGAGTTCAAAGAACTCTGCGAAAAAGCAGTTGAACTCTTCCTCAAAGATCCCAACCACGAATATGTAATCATCACAACAGAGCAGCTCATCGCTCTCTTCGAGCAGGCTTGGTATGACCTCGGCACAAAGGAAATGGAAGAAGTTGTTCTCAACACTCCCGCCGATGTTGTCAAGAGAGTAACGGACCAGGCTCTTGCCAAGAAAGTTATTCCCGAACTCGGTCACGATTATGTAAGAGTTCCCTACATCCAGGTCAACACCGAATTCATTCCCGTCTGCAAGGTTGACGGCGAAGACGGCTGGTACAGAATTCAGGGTTACGATGAAGCGGGCGAACCTCTTGCCGAAATTACCGACGAAGACGGTAACGTAATAACTGAAAAAGAACTCATCCCCGGCGAAGCAGTTACCTATGTAAACTGCATCGAAGGCGACGGCAATATGATTTATCAGTGCAGAAGATGCATGAAGCTTGACGACCCCAAACTTGTCAAGCAGGGCTCGCACGACCTCAAGACAAAGCATTTTGCCCCCACCTGCTATGAAGACGGTTACGATCATACATATTGCACAAAGTGCGATTATTTCGTTGACACCGTAACGGAAATTCATCTCACTCATAACTTTGTTGAAACAACAATAAAAGAGTCCACCTGCTCCAAGGCGGGCATCAAAGTCAAGATCTGCTCCTACTGCGGTCTTGTTGATACGGCAACCTATCAGACTCTTGCGACACTTCCTCACCAGGACAGCAATGTTAACGAAATCGCGACCTGCTCGGAACCCGGCAGAGTAGGCGTTGTCTGCTCGGTATGCGGACGCTTCGACGGTCAGGTTATCGACGCTCTCGGTCACGATTACAAAGACACTGTTGTTGAGCCCACCTGCACAGAGCTCGGCTACACAGTAGCTACCTGCTCAAGATGCGGCGACACAAAGGCGGCTTCGAATTATGTTCCCGCCGCAGGCCACCAGTACGGCAAGGCTATCAATATGGCAGCCACCTGCGACACAGGTTCATACACTTATGAGGAATGCAGAATCTGCGGCTACAAGAAGATTTATAACGAGAAGAACGACGCTCTCGGTCACGAAATGGTAACCAAATCTGCAAAAGCTGCAACCTGCCTTGAAAACGGCTATACCGAGAGAATTTACTGCTCAAGACCCGGCTGTTCCTATGTTCAGAAGGAATCCAAGGTTCTTCCCGCTCTCGGCCATACTCCCGGTGCGGGTCCGACATGCACAAAGCCTCAGAAGTGCATCCGCTGCGATTACATTTTCAAAAAGGCTCTCGGTCATACTCCCGACAGATCAAAGGCTACCTGCACGGAAGACAAGACCTGCACAAGATGTCTCACTGTTCTTGAAAAGGCAACCGGCCACAGCTACGGTGATTGGATTACCACCAAGGCATACACCGCGTTCAGAAACGGCGAGGCAGCTCGCACCTGCTCAAAATGCGGCGCTGTTGAAACAAAGATAATAGTTCCCAACATCTTCCAGAGAATTGCTTGGATATTCACGCACTTCCTTGATATAATCCTTGCCCTTCTCGGCAGAGCAAACAACATATTTTAATTAAGGCATAAACCCTTCCCGGGCTGACGCGTGAGCGTCAGCCCGGTTTTTTTCATAAGCGGGTGGCGTCCGGTATATGACTGCAGACGGCGGGAGGCGGAGAAATCGTGCGGGTTGTTTTTTGTGATGGCTTATTCGGGGTTTTATTATATTATAATGTATTGAATTAAATGTATTGAAAAGCGGCGGGGGTTGTGGTAAAATATAAAATCGGAAACAAATGACTGCCGGGAGGTATGATTTTGGCAAAAAAATTTATGGACGCGGACTTCCTTCTTGACAATGAGCCTGCGAAAAAACTGTTCGCGGCGGCGAAGGATATGCCGATTTTCGACTGGCACTGCCACCTTTCGCCCAAAGAAATTTACGAAAACGAACAGCCTGCGGATATCGCGTTTTTATGGCTGGCGGGCGACCACTACAAATGGAGGGCGATGCGCTCCTGCGGAGTGGATGAGAAATATATTACGGGAAACGCGACGGGATATGAGAAATTCAGGGCTCTCGCGGAGATTATGCCCGGACTTATCGGAAACCCGCTTTACCACTGGACGCATCTTGAATTGCAGAGATATTTTGACATTTACGAGCCGCTGAGCGCGAAGACCTGCGACGATATATGGGAGAGGGCCAACGCGAAAATCAGGGCGGGCGGATTCACCCCGCGCGAGCTTATAAAGAACTCGGGGGTTACCTGCCTCTGCACGACGGACGACCCTGCCGACTCGCTGGAATATCATATTAAACTCGCCGGGGACGACACCTTCGGCGTTAAGGTTATTCCCGCTTTCCGACCTGACAGGGCGCTCGGCATTGACCTGCCCGGCTGGAGAGACTGGCTGGCGGCTATGGAGAAGACGGCGGGCGTGAGACTTGAAAGCTACACGGCATTGACGGAAGTGCTGACGGACAGAATAGATTTCTTCGCTTCTCTCGGCTGCCGCGCGAGCGACCACGCGTTCGGCGAGTTCCCTTATCTCAGGGCTTCGAAGGCGGAAATCGAACTCATTTTCAGCAAGGCGGCGAAAGGCGAGACACTGAGCGACGCCGAAATCGAGAAATACAAGACGGAGCTTATGCGCTTCCTCGCGAAGGAATACGCGAAGCGCGGGTGGGGCATGGAGCTTCACATAGGCCCGATGAGAAACAACAACACGGCGATGTTCAATAAAATCGGTCCCGACACGGGCTTTGACTCCATTGACGACCGTGAGGTCGCGCGCAAACTATCCCGTTTTATGGACAGTGTGGCGGTTGAAAACCTGCTGCCGAGAACGATTCTTTTCACGCTCAACCCGAAGGACAATTACGTGCTCGGTTCGATGCTCGGCAATTTCCAGACGGGCGAGGCGCAGAGCAAGATTCAGTTCGGCTCGGCGTGGTGGTTCAACGACAACATAGACGGTATGCGCGAGCAGATGAAGGCTCTCGCGAACCTCGGCGCGATAAGCAAATTTGTCGGAATGGTCACCGATTCACGCTCCTTCCTCTCATACCCGAGGCACGAGTATTTCAGACGGATTCTCTGCGGACTGCTCGGAGATATGGTGGAAAACGGACTTTATCCCGAGGATTATGAGACGCTCTGCCCGATGGTGCGGGATATCTCATACAACAACGCGGTCAATTATTTCGGAATTGAAATATAACATAAATACAACGAAAGGGTGCTTTTATGGCAAAATACGTTATCGCTCTCGATCAGGGCACGACAAGTTCAAGAGCCATAGCCTTTGACAAGGCGGGCAACATCATCGCGAAGGCTCAGAATGAATTTGACCAGATTTATCCGCAGGCGGGCTGGGTTGAACACGACCCGATGAAAATTCTTTACAGCCAGCTTCAGTCGCTGACAAGCATTATGGCGGAGGGTACGGTTGCCGCCGAAGATATTGCCGCAATCGGCATTACGAACCAGCGTGAGACGACAATTCTCTGGAACAGGGAGACGGGCAAGCCCGTTTACAACGCGATTGTATGGCAGTGCCGCCGCACCGCGGATATATGCGAGGACCTTATCAGAGACGGTCTTTCGGACTATATTCAGGAGCATACGGGACTTATTATCGACGCGTATTTCTCGGGCACGAAAATCAAGTGGATTCTTGACAATGTTCCCGAGGCGAGACAGCTTGCCGACGAGGGCAAACTCCTTTTCGGTACGGTTGAGACCTGGCTTATCTGGAACCTTACGGGCGGCGCGACGCTCAGCGACACCGCCGTTCACGTTACAGACTACTCGAACGCTTCGCGCACGATGCTGTTTGACGTTGACAGACTCTGCTGGGACGAGACGCTTTGCGAAAAGCTCGGTATTCCGATGAGCATACTGCCCGAGCCCGTTCCTTCAAGCAAGGTTTACGGCAAGGTGGCGGGCGGAATCGTCGGCCTTGAGGACCTTGAGGGTATTCCGATAAGCGGCGCAATCGGCGACCAGCAGGCCGCTCTTTTCGGTCAGTGCTGCTTTGAATCCGGTCAGGCGAAGAACACATACGGCACAGGCTGTTTCCTGCTTATGAATACGGGCAAGACCCGCACGAAATCGAAGAAAAAACTTCTCACCGGCGTTGCCTGGGGCATCGGCGACGAGGTTGAATATGACATTGAGGGCTCGGCTTTCAATGCGGGCTCGGTTATCAAGTGGCTTCGCGATGAGCTCGGTCTCATCAACACCGCGAGACGCTGCGACGAGCTTGCCGAGAGCGTTCCCGACGCGAACGGAATCTACTTTGTTCCCGCATTTACGGGACTGGGCGCTCCCTACTGGGATATGTATGCGAGAGGCGCGATAGTAGGTCTTACGAGAGGCGTAAACCGCGCGCATATCGCGAGAAGCGTTCTTGAGGCGATAGCCTACCAGATGACGGACCTTCTTGAAGCGATGAAGGAGGATTCGGGCATAAACTTCACCGAGCTGCGTGTTGACGGCGGCGCTTCCGTAAGCAATATCATGATGCAGATTCAGTCAGACCTTATCCGCTGCATGGTAGTGCGCCCGAAGACGGTTGAGACGACGGCTCTCGGCGCGGCTTATATGGCGGGACTCGCCGTAGGCTTCTGGAAGAACAAGGAGGAAATCATCTCCAACAGGGAAATCGACAAGGTTTTCACTCCCAAGATGCCGCTTGAAAAGCGCAACGAGCTTTACAAAGGCTGGAAGAGAGCGGTTGACCGCTCGCGCGACTGGGCGAGACCGTAAACGGTCAGACCTGACAAAAATGCAAAAAATATCTTTTAAATAAAGGAGAAACACAATGGACTACGCAAAAGAATCATTACGCTTACACGAAGAATGGAAAGGCAAAATCGAGGTTATAGCAACCGTACCCGTAGCGAGCAAGGACGACCTTTCGCTCGCATACACTCCGGGCGTTGCCCAGCCCTGCCTTGAAATACAGAAGGACCCTTCGAAGAGCTATGAGCTTACAAGAAGGCACAACCTCTGCGCTGTTATCACCGACGGCACCGCGGTTCTCGGCCTCGGCGACATCGGTCCCGAAGCGGGCATGCCCGTTATGGAAGGCAAGTGCGTTCTTTTCAAATCGTTCGGCGGAGTTGACGCTTTCCCTCTCTGCGTCAAGACAAAGGATGTTGACGAATTCGTAAACGCGGTTTATCTTATGTCGGGTTCCTTCGGCGGCATAAACCTTGAGGATATCGCGGCTCCCCGCTGCTTCGAAATCGAGCGCAAGCTCAAAGAGAAGTGCGACATCCCCATTTTCCACGACGACCAGCACGGCACGGCTATCATCACTCTCGCCGGTCTTATCAACGCTCTTAAAGTCGTAGGCAAAAAGATGGAGGACGTTAAAGTCGTTACATCGGGCGCGGGCGCTGCCGCTATTTCGATTACCAAGCTTCTGCTTTCGGCGGGCTTCAAAAATATTGTTATGACCGACAGAAAAGGCGCTATCTACAAGGGCAGAGACGGTCTCAACTGGATTAAAGAGGAAATGGCCGAGGTTACAAATCTCAACGGTGAAAAAGGCACGCTTGCCGACGTTATCAAGGGCGCGGACATATTCATCGGCGTTTCGGCTCCCGGCACTGTCACGACCGAAATGGTTAAGACAATGAACAAGGACGCCATAGTTTTCGCCTGCGCGAACCCGACTCCCGAAATCTTCCCCGACGACGCGAAGGCGGGCGGAGCGAGAGTTATCTCGACCGGCAGAAGCGACTTCCCGAACCAGATTAACAATGTTCTCGCGTTCCCCGGCATTTTCAGAGGCACATTTGATGTGCGCGCGAGCGATATCAACGAGGAAATGAAGATGGCGGCTTCTCACGCTCTCGCGAGTCTTATCTCCGACGACGAGCTCAGCGAGGATTACATCATCCCCAAGGCGTTCGACCCGAGAGTAGGTCCCGCGGTGGCTGCGGCTGTCGCTCAGGCTGCCCGCGACAGCGGTGTGGCCAGAATCTGAGAACATATCGAAAAAACATAACAGCGGGCGCCCTGCGCGCCCGCTTTATATAACGGAGTGCTTATGGCAAAAGAAAAAACGAAGGCGAAAAAGATAATAATTCCCGTTGTTGCCGTTCTTCTCGCGGCGGCTCTGCTCGTCACGGGATATTTCGTGTGGTTCAGACCGGAACACGGAAAAATAAACGAATACGGCGGCGGCTCCGACACGAAAAAGAGCGTTGACCTCGCTCCTTCCGAAATACACTATGAGACGGCGGATTACAAGGGATACAAGGTCCCGGAGGTTTTTGCCGAAATACTTGAACAGGCGGATAAGGACAGCGAAGCGGCCTGCAAAAAATACGGCGTCGCGATGACGGTTGGTGACAATAAGATTTCCGAAACGGAATTCGCGATGGCATATTTTGATATGTTTATCTATGCTGCCGACAATGAGATTGACGACCCGCAGGGACTTACCCCTGAGCTGACGGCGGCTCCCGCGGACCAGCCATACGGTAAAGAGGAGAATGTTACCTGGGCCGACCGCCTGAAAGAGGAGACGGAGAAGGCTCTGCGGAAAAGATACATTCTCTTTTATGACGCTCTTGAAAACGGCTTTATGCTCTCCGACGAAACATTTTATGAACTCAGCGGACTTAAAAAAGAGGTTGAGTATTCAGCGGAAATGAAGCTGCAGACCGCCGACGAGATGCTCTCGGACAGTTACTGTGAAGGCACGACGGTCTGTCTCTATGTGCGCAATCTCATTATCAGAGGTTACGTTCTTGACTATGAAAAGGCTCTCAAAGAAAATTTCGCGTCCGCGCATTCCGACAAAGAAATAAAGGGTATTTATGATAAAAATCCCTCGAAATACAATTATGTCGATGTCCGTATTCTTCAGATTTATCTTGAAGATGAAGAGGGCGCGAAACGCGCGAAAAAAGAGATAAAGGATCTCGAGAGTTTTTATGATTTCTGTGTTGATTATTACAAGGAAATAGACCCGAATTTCGAGGATATAAAGGATTCCCAGACGGGATACAATTTTGCCCGTTACGACAGACTTGAAACCCTGTTCGGCAAGGATGTCGCCGAATGGTGCTTTGCCAAAGGCAGAAAAACGGGCGATGTCGGAGTTGTTCCCTCTGACGACTTCGCCTGTCTCATATATGTCGAAAAGCCGCAGTATTCTCCCGACAGCGTAAACTTCCATGAATCACTGACTCTTTTCAACGAAAGCGGCGTATCCGCGCAGAGCGATGCGGAATCAGCCGAAGCGAAAGCCGCGGCTAAAAGGCAGTATGACCTACTCGTAAAAAACAAAGGAACGGTCGAAGCTATGGAAGAAATAGCCGGACTGTATAACGAAAGCGGCCGTTCGGATGAATCAGGCGTCTGCGAGGGAGTTTATGTGTATGAACTCGGCTACAATCTCGCCAGGTGGGCGCTGTCTCCCGACAGAAAGGCGGGGGATTATAAAGTCCTTGAAGCAGACAACGGTTGGGGAGTTTTTATGTTTGACGGTTTTAACGAGGGAGACAAGGACGCATACTCATTAATTCGTCACTCTCTGGCGGAGGATGAATACAAGGAATATTATGAAAGCCTGCTGAACTTTAACGGCAACAAGGTTGTTTCGGACAAATCCGTTATTAAAAGCGCGTCGGAAAAAGGTGAGAAATCCTGCGCGAAATTCGCGGAAAAGAGATTGCAGAGAGTAAATGACGCGCAGGAAGCGCAAAGTCAGGCACAATAAGAAGCAAGCCGCCCGGAAGGGCGGCTTTTTTATTAGGGGGCAGGAAGTAGGAATTAGGAGGTAGGAGTTAGGAGGTAGGAGATGGGGATTGTATGCGGGATAAAACCCGCGCGATATATCCCGACGGGATTCGATATATTGCCTTGCGGCAATTCGATATGTTCCTTCGGAACGAGGGGACACCTCATCCGTCTTGCCTTCGGCAAGCCACCTTTTTTCTCCGAAAACGGGCACCCTTTTGTCGCTTGCGCGACATTTCCCCTGACAGGGGAATAACCTCGAGGGGAAGGCTTAACCCTCTCCGTCGCCTTTGGCGACACCGTCTCGCCTGCCGGCTCGGTCGGCGCTTCTGCCCTCAGAAATATGGTCGTCTCACTCGCTTGGAGCGCGTCGTGATACTCCCTATTTCTTCACCT
>CADAER010000004.1 GCA_902787025.1 Oscillospiraceae bacterium
TCATAACAAATCCCTTTGAAATTCTGAATTACGCCGCCGCTTTTCCGCTTTTCTTTCTGCCGACTGCGGCTGCCGCGATGCCTGAAATCAACGCTCCGAAAGCAAGTCCGGCACCGCCCGCGAGAGCTAAACTGCCCGCGGTGAAGGTTGAGCCGGATGTGCTCGCCGCGGAAGAGGTTTCGGTCTTAAAATAAACCATTACGGAAGGCGCGTCCTTGTTCCAGTCGTAAAGCTCGCTGTTGAGGTTGAACGCCGAGCCTGAGCCGAACATATGGATACCCGTCGTGTAGCCCGCGGGAATATCCTTTTCATCAACCTTTACAAGCAGCGATTTTGCGAGTATGGGCGCCTTTACCTCGTTTTTCTCGGCGTAGAGGGCGAGCCACTGTCTGCCGATATCGCCGTTCATATCCGCGTATGTGCCGAGATTTCCGAACATTTCATCATCCGCCGTTCTGTTGCACTCGACAACCCTGTAATAAGCCGCCTGATTTTTCATAACGACTTTTTCGCCGCTCTCGTTGAACGCCGTGATGTCCGCCTCATCCACCATATAGCGCGGAATCGGTGTGAATTCAACCTTGTAGTAAGCCTTCAATTCGGTATAGGTGACAATAGTCGCTATCAAGGTTAGGAAAACCATCGCGACCGTAAAGCCTATCATAAGCTTGTTACAGAAGGCGGATTTAGCCATAAACACCTTTTCCTCGTTCGCATACTGCTCATACATTTTCATATCGCTCGAGTGAAGACCCGTGTAACCCGCAGTTTTACCTTCTTCGGTAAGCTGAAGCGTAACATCATCTATATAACTGCCGTAAAGTTTAACCATCGAGTCTTTTTTAAAGTCCATCGCTGCGCGCGCGAATTTGAGCCCTCGCGCGTTTATTCCTTTCGCCACCGCCGAGCCGACGAACGCGGCAGCCGAAACGCCGGCGAACACATAAAGTATGACGGGAGCCGCTCCGAGTGAGAATGAGTCGGGCTCCTCTGCCTGTATCGCCGCTTTCTTGCGCAGGGCGTCGCTTGTCATCGCCACGCCGCCCTTCTGATATATTCCGCGGTCAACTCCCTTGTAAACCGACTCTTCCTCGATATCGTCAAGATTGAAGCGGTTGAAGGTTTCCTGGTCCGTCGCCGCCGAAAGAATAAGATCCTTGAGCGAAACGAAATCAAGTCCCGCGAGCTGACCTTCCGTCATAGAAGCGACAATGGGGTAAACATCCCTGACATCAATATTCTCGTCGGAGAAGAAATCGAGCAGAGTGCCGTCGCCGTATTCGTAATATTCAAGGTAATCGCACGCCGAGGCAATGGAAGCGTTTTCTATGAGCTTCATCTGCTCGGAGGTATATTCATAATAGGTGTTGACAAGATCCTTGAAGCCTTCGGCATCGGCGTTTTCGGTGTCGAAGTTTTCCATCTCCTCTTCCATACCCTCAAAGTCAACATCATCTATGTTTTCAAGTTCTTTGACTGCTTTGTCGTAGTTCTTTATTTCCTCACGGAAAGCGTCAAGCTTGTCGAGAATTTTATTCGCGTCGTTCTGATAAAGCCTGTCAAGCTCCTTCTCCGCGTCGGAGGGAAGCATATCCATCATATCAACCATATCGTCATATGTGATTTCAACAAAACGGTCAAGCCAGTTGTCATCGTTCGTGTCCGTGCCCCTTGCGATAAGGCTTTCTATCGCGATGGCGGTCATACCGTTTGACTGAGCGAGTATCGTGACTATGTCGGCGTGTTTTTTCTTTTCCGAGTCCGAAAGCTTTGCGTAAGCCTTGTCGCTCTCTTTGAGAATGTCGGTCTTTTCCTTTTCCTCATTTGAAAGAGCGTTGTATGCCTTTAAGCCCATTTCGTATTTCGTCTCGTTTAAGAGCAGATCGCCGAGCCCCGCTCCGCCGCAGTCGTCATCCGTAAACTTGTTGAGCGCAAGACGGATGTATTTCGCTCTGTATTTGTTGAGCGCTACTACCCCGCGCACATTTTCCCTGTATTCGTTGACAGCCGCCATAAAACTGTCGACGAACGGGATTATCTGACTCTTCATATTCGTTTCCATCAGATAATCGTAATCCTCGACGGAGTATCCGCCTTTCATATTCATAAGAGCGAGGTCGGTTATCGCTTCGCTCTTTTTTGTCGTGGTTTTGTAGCCGAGATAAACTACCTTGTCGCCCTTTGAGCCCCATCCGCCGCCTGCGTCGTCATTGAGGTCAACAGGGTTGCCTTCGTCATCAGACAGGATTTTATAGCCCGCGAGAGCGGCCTCGGCGTCTTCTTCGTCTTCGCCCATTCCGATTTTAACCTCACTTATGTATTCGGGCAGAGCGTCCGCGAAAACCTGCGCGGGCATAACCGCCGCGGTAAGCAGCGCAAGTATTATCGCTGTGAATATAACCGTAAACTTTTTCATAATCAACAGCCTCCTGCTATTTATGTCAAGCCGCCTTTTTGCTCTTTTTCTTATCCGCAGCCGTTACGGCAATGCCGGAAATCAATGCTCCCAGCGCAAGTCCGCCGACACCCGCGAGGGCGACTGTGCCGCCAGTAAAGTTCGAGCCCGCCGCGCTTGCGGAGGAGGATGTCGAGGTGTCAGACTTGTAATAAACAAACACACTCTTAGCGCCGCTGTTCCAGCAGTAGCGTTCGCTGTTGAGATTGAACGCGCTGTCTTCCCCGAACATATGGATGCCCGTTGTGTAGCCCGCGGGAATGCTCTTGATGCCGACAACAACCTTAAGCGATGAAGCGAGTATCGGCGAAACCGTGTCGCTCTTCTGTGCGTAAAGCGCGAGCCACTGCGGATTGACGCAGCCGTTCATATCCGCGCAGGTGCCTATGTCGTCAAAGTAGCTGTCGCCTTTCTTGCGGTTGCACTCAACCGCTTTGTAGTATGCGCTCTGATTCTTTATGACAATCTTTTCGTTTTTATCGTTATAAACAACAATATCTTTCTCATCAACCATATAGTGGGGAATCGGAGTGAAGTCAACCTTGTAGTAATCTTTCATCGCTTTATAGTCAAGGTAGAGAAGAGTCGCGGAAATGGCAACCATAACAACGGTGAATATCGCCGTTCCTATCATCATACTCTTGCAATTGGCGCTGCGCTGCGCCATTCTCGCCTCGAATTCAATGTCGGTTGCCTGTTCCAGTTCCGTTTTGGCATTCAAAATCGCCTGCTCGTGTTTTTCAATCAACGGCTGGAATCTCGTCGCGGCTTCGGCGGAGCTTCCTCCCGCAAGAGAGTCCGACGCCGAAACCATTCTGTTAAGTCCGATTATGCCTTTGACATTGTTATAAATCGTCGTGTTGATTTCTTCGATTACCGCGTTATAATCGGCAAGACTTTTGAGAATCATATTGCGGGCGGTGTATGACGCCGCAAACGCAAATCCGCCCAGAAGGGCAAATCCCGCGGCAAGGCCGCCGAATATCGCAAGAGAAATGTTCTTGTCGGGAATATCCACGTCTTTTACATCCGAACGCAGCGCGTCGCTTGTCAGCGCGACTCCGCCCTTCTGATAAAGCTCGCGGTTGACTCCGAGATAAATCGAGGCAGGCTCAAGCTCGTCAAGTTTTGCGTTTTTATATCCCTGCTCGTCCGTTATGCCCAGAAGGACCATATCCTCAAGCGTTACAAATTCCAGACCCGAGCGCTGACCTTCCGAGAGAGAGGCGACAAGAGGGTAAATAATTGTCATATCGTCCCTGACGGTCTCGTAATCCTGAGTGAAGTAATCAAGCATTGTTCCGTCTTCGTAATCTGTCGCTTCAAGATATTTATGAACGAGAATGTCGTTCTCGCAGTTGGCGATAATTTCCGAGTGCTTTCTGATTTTTTCAACCGCAAGAGCGTATGCCTCGATTTCTTCATCCGTGGCGGTTTCAAAATCATAGTTATCAACAATTTCGTTTTCCGCGGAAAGGTCTTTGGCGGTTTCTTCTTCAAGCGTCTTGACTGCCTCGTCGTAATTGTCGAGCAGCTTTTTGAATTCCTCCCACATTCCGAGAATCTCTCTCGCGTCGTCGTCAAACATCTTCGCGAGCTCCGTATCAGCGTCGGAGGGCGCAAGACCGGTTTCATCAACCAGATTCTCATAGGTCAATCCTGCGAAACGGTCAAACCAGGTGTCTTCATTTGTATCTGCCGCGCGGGTGACAAGACCCTCCATAAGCAGCGTCGCCTGACCGTTGGACTGCGCGATAATCGTCAGGATGTCGGCGTGACTGTTCTTTTCGCTTTCGGGAAGGGAATCGCGCACCTTATTATTTACATCGTAAAGACTTGTTTTCTCTTTTTCTTTTTCCGACAGAGCGTCGTATTCCGGCTTTGCCATTTCATAAACGGTTTCGTTGAGGAGCAGGTCGCCGAGTCCCGCTCCGCCGCAGTCGTCATCCGTCAGCTTGTTGAGAGCGTCGTGAACATACTGCGCCCTTTTCTGATTCAGCGCGACCGCAGATGCGTAGTTTTCACGGTATTCTTCGACAGCCGCCATAAAGCGCTCGACAAAAGGAACAATCTGCTCTTTCATCTGGTCCGCCATAAGTGCGTCATATTCCTCAACGGAATAACCGCCTTTCATATTCATAAGAGCGAGGTCCGTTATCGCTTCGCTTCTTTTGGTCGTGGTCTTGTAACCGAGATAAACCTTTTTGTTGCCCTTCGCGCCTACCCCCGTGGCTCCCGAGCCCTGGTTCAGGTCAACGGGATTGCCTTTGTCATCCGAAAGAATTGTAAATCCCTCCGCCGCGGCATCTGCGTAACTGCCCTGATAAACTTTAACTTCACTTATGTATTCGGGCAGAGCGTCCGCGAACACCTGCGCGGGCATAACCGCCGCCGTAAGCAGCGAAAGTATTATTGCAGTTATGATAACAGTGGTTTTCTTCATTGTTATTGTACTCCCTGTTGTTTTATACATTTAAGCGGCAGCAGTTTTCTTCTTTTTGCCCGCCGCGGATACGGCGAGAGCGGAAATCAGCGCTCCCGCAACAACTCCCGCGCCGCCCGTGAGAGCAAGCGCGCCCGCCGAGAAAGTTGAGCCCGCGGCGCTTGATGACGAAGCAGCCGCCGTGTCAACCTTGAAATATACAAACACGCTCTTCGCGCTCTTGTTCCAGCAGTAAAGCTCGTTGTTGAGGTTAAACGCCGCGCCGTTGCCGAACATGTGAATACCCGTTGTATAACCCGCGGGAATGTCCTTGCTGCCGACAACAACTTTGAGCGATGAGGCGAGTATCGGCGCAGAGGCGTCGCTCTTCTGTGCGTAGAGCGCAAGCCATTGAGGATTGACACAGCCGTTCATATCCGCGCACGTGCCGATTTTGTCAAAATACTCGTCGCCGCTTTTACGGTTGCACTCAACAACCTTGTAGTAAGCGGTCTGATTTTTGATAACAATCTTCTCGTTTTTCTCGTTATATACAACAATATCTTTTTCATCAATCATATAGTGTGGAACAGGCGTAAACTCGACTTTGTAGTGATTAACCAGATCCCTGTATGCGAGATAGGTTGTTACCAGCGAGATAACTACGACCGCAACGCTGAATCCGATTGACAGATACTTGCACATTGAGGAATTTGCCCTGTAAACTTCATCCATAAAATTAGTCGGGTTTTCCACACTGACTTTGAAATCCGACCATCTCTTCGCGCCGGATGTAACCGCATCCACGACGCCCTGCGCCATGTTCGAATACACTTTGCTCGCGATGCCGAAAGAAACGGCTGTAAGCAGGCAGACGGAGGCGACTACCATGGCCGCTATGGTCCATCCGCTGAGGGAGAAACTTTCCTCATTCATTTTCTTGGCGGCATCCTTCCGCAACGCGTCGCTTGTAAGCGCTACGCCGCCTTTCTGATAAATGCCGCGGTCAACGCCGTCATAAACCGAGAGTGCCTCAAGCTCGTCAAGAGCCGGATCCTTGTAAATCTCAGGGTCGGACGCCGCGATAAGAATCATCTCTTCAAGGCTGACAAATTCAAGTCCCGCTCTCTGCCCTTCTGAAAGAACAGCGACAATGGGATATAACGCCGTGATATCATCGCCGAACTCCTTTTCGTCGGTAAGGAAGAAATCAAGAAGAGCGCCTTCGCCGTATTCGTAACCGCTGAGAATATCGTGAATATATATAACCTTCAGCGCCTTTATGTAACGGTTGACGTTCTCAGCGGCTTTGTTGTATGCTTTTGTCGCTTCGGCGATTTCTTCCCGGGAGGCGTCCTCACCGAGACCGCTGAGATAATCCAGCTTCTCTGTTGCTTCTTTCAGTTCGTTTTCATCAAAGTTGTCGGCTGTTTCTTTGTAAAAATCGTATTCTTCAAGTTCTTCGCGGAGACTGCCCCACATTTTCAGTATTTTTCTCGCGTCGTCGTCATACATTTTCGCAAGTTCAAATTTCGCGTCGGTGGGAAGCATATCCACGGAATCTTCGAGGTCGTCATAGGTTACGCCCGCAAAACGGTCAAGCCAGGTGTCATCGCCTGTGTCTGCGGCTCTCGTTATGAGGTTTTCCATCAAAAGAGTCGCTTTGCCGTTTGACTGCGCGATAATTGTCAGAATGTCGGCGTGCTTGTTCTTTTCGCTTTCGGGAAGAGAATCGCGCACCTGAATATTGACATTATAAAGACTTGTTTTCTCTTTTTCTTTATCCGAAAGAGCGTCGAACTTCGGTTTCGCCATTTCGTAAACCGTTTCGTTGAGAAGCAGGTCTCCGAGTCCCGCTCCGCCGCAATCGTCATCCGTCATTTTGTTGAGGATGTCGTGAATATACACGGCGCGCTGTCTGTTTTCGTCGTTTTCAGAATTGTAGTTTTCCCTGTATTCGTTGATTGCCGCAAGAAAACCGTCAACGAGCGGAACAATCTGGCTTTTCATCTGACCTGCCATAAGCACATCATATTCCTCGACGGAATAGCCGCCCTTCATATTCATAACGGCCAGGTCCGTTATCGCGTTCTTGCTGTCGGTTGTGGTCTTGTAGCCGAGAAAAACTTTCTTGTTGCCCTTCGCTCCCAGTCCGGTAGCGCCCGAGCCCTGGTTAATGTCAACAGGATTGCCTTTTTCATCCGAGAGGATTTTAAAGCCCTCCGCCGCAGCATCGGTATAACTG
Source organism: Oscillospiraceae bacterium (assembly GCA_902787025.1). Classification (GTDB taxonomy): domain Bacteria; phylum Bacillota; class Clostridia; order Oscillospirales; family Acutalibacteraceae; genus CAG-177. The sequence goes on from CADAER010000004.1 coordinate 7,123, forward strand.
CCCTGATAAACTTTAACCTCGCTTATGTATTCGGGAAGAGAGCCCGCGAAAACCTGCGCGGGCATAACCGCCGCAGTAAGCAGCGCCATAATAAAAGCGGTAAAAACAAGAACTGATTTTTTCAATGGAAACACCTCCGTCATTTTATGGTTTTATTTTATATTATATAGGGTGACAAATAGGTAACACAAAAGTTCACTTTCTAAAAAATGCAAAAAATCCCTTTTACCTTTTGCCGCCGTAATATTTTCCGGTTGCATATTACGCGGCACTCGTGATATAATATTATGAATTAGAAAAAATCAGCACCGGAGGAATGATACAATGCTTAACTACGAGAAAAAAACCGAAGGCTCTGTTCTTACCGTCATTCTTGACGGCAAACTTGACACCGGCACCGCGCCCGAACTCACCGCCGCCGTCGAACCCGAAACCGATAATTTTGACAAAATCGTGCTCGATATGGAAAACCTCAAATACATTTCGTCCGCGGGTCTCCGCCTCCTTCTCTCCCTTCATAAAAAGATGGCATCAAAGGGCGGCTTTATTATTAAAAATGTAAACGAAACAAATATGGAAATCCTTGAATTTACGGGATTCGCAGACATTCTCAACATCGAATAATATATGAAATTTCTTGACAAATATTTCACAAAGGAGCCATGCAACAACGGGCGTCAGTTCGAAATTGACTGGTTCAAATTCGTTCTGATTTACCGCCTCGCCATCGTCCACGTGTTTGTTGAGGCGACGCCTCCCGCGAACCTGGATGTTCTCGGCATCCCGTATTATTTCGATTCCGTTGTCGGCGGAGTAATCGGCCCCACCAGATTTATGATAATGATGGGTCTGGGCCTTGCCTACACCCGCCACGGCTCTCCGAAAGAGGTCTTTATGAGAGGCGTGCGGCTGGGCGTAATCGGCGGAATACTCAATGTCTGCCGCTACCTCATTCCCTCGCTCATCGGTTACGGAATCACGGGAGACACGGCAAAATATCTTGAGGAACTGCCCTATCTGTTTTTCGGCAACGATATTATGCAGTTCGCGGCGCTCGCCATGATGCTTATGGCTCTGCTGCTGAAACTCGGGCTCAATCCTCCGAAAATTTTCGGTGTTTCTCTCGTTCTGAGCGTAATCGGAACATTTTTCAGAAGCGTTGACCTTCACAACAGTGTTCTCAATGTCATCGCGGGTCATTTCATCGGTATTGAAACCGTATCGGGCGACCCTTATATCTACTCCGATTTCCCCGTGATTATCTGGTTCATCTTCTACGCCTTCGGTTATCTTTTCGGTTATTATTACCGCAGGCTCAAGGATAAAAACAAGTTCTATCTCATCGTATCGCCCGTCTGCATTGTCATTTCCGTCCTGTTCTGCGTATGGGAAATCCGCGGCGGCTTCGGTATGATGATGGGCGCAGGCGACAATGTCTTCTATCATATGCATACAGGCGAGGCGATTATCTGCATTCTTGCCTGCATCGGAACAATGATGATTTTCTGGTTCATCTCGAAAATCATACCCGAAAAGCTCCGCAAGCCCGTCGAGAGCATCAGCCGCAATGTCAATCAGGTTTACTGCATCCACTGGGTGCTTGTCTGGTGGACCGTTGACCTCGCGCTTTACTGCATAAGAGGCACTTGCTATATGAAACCCGGTCCCGCTTTTCTTCTCGGTCTCGCTTTGAGTGTTGCTTCAATACTTCTCGCCGAGGTCTGGTCGAAAATCAAACAGAATCACAAAAGGAAAAGAGCCTATGAAAAAGAAGGGTAATATCACAAAACGAACCCTTGTTTCCGTTCTGCTGGCAGCCGCCGTGCTTATCGGTTCAATCAGCGTCTCAACGGGATTGCAGTTAAGAAAAGTCCTTATTGAGAAATATACCGATTTCGCCCTCTCCTATGTCAACGCGGCAGCCGAATTCATTGACGGAGACAGAATTGAGCTTTACTACTCGACCGGCGCAAAAGACGCCTATTACGAGGAAATAAGCAAATACCTCAACTCAACCGCCGATTCGAGCGCGAAAGAGGCGAACATAAAGTATTTCTATGTTCTCATCCCCGATTCCGTTCCTGACAGCGATTTATATACTTATATCTGGGACGCCGAGCCTTACGACGAGCCGATGGATCTCCTCGAAAAGTATCCGTTCAGCGAAGGAGCGAAGGAGCGGGCGCAGAAAATCTACAACAAGGAAATCACCGAGGATGTTCAGTCCTATATTGACGCGGAGGACGGCACGCACACCCTCACCGTCTCCGTTCCCCTGCTTGACAGCAATGGCGATGTCGCGGCGATTATCGCGGCTGACCTTTCCGTCAGCGGCATAAACAACGCCCTTGTCAGAATAATCAGCAGCATACTTATCCCCGTAGCGGGCATAATGCTCCTGACAATGATTCTTTTCTATTTCATAACAAAAAGAAAGATTATTGAGCCCATCGTCAAGCTTCAGTCCGCCGCGGAAGGCATCGTTGACCACATTGAAAGCGACGAGCCCGTGAATATCGATGTTCACACAAACGATGAAATCGAAATGCTCGCCGACTCCTTCACGGGAATGACGGACAAACTCCGCGAATACATAAAGCAGAACGAGACAATTACCGCCGAAAAAGAAAGAATCGGCGCTGAGCTTGAACTCGCCACAAGAATACAGGCAGATATGCTTCCCAACATCTTCCCCGCCTTCCCGGAAAGAATCGACTTTGACATTTACGCCGTAATGACTCCCGCCAAGGAGGTAGGCGGCGACTTCTACGACTTCTTCTTAATCGACGACACGCATCTCGCCCTTGTTGTCGCCGATGTTTCGGGCAAAGGCGTTCCCGCCGCCCTGTTTATGATGATGAGTAAAATCCTTATTCAGAATCAGGTCATGAGCGGAAAATCGCCCGCCGAGGCGCTTGAAGCGGTCAACAGTCAGATCTGCTCCAACAACCGCGAGGAAATGTTCGTCACCGTCTGGCTCGGAATTCTCGACCTTGAAACGGGGCTCCTTATCGCCGCGAACGCGGGCCACGAAAAGCCGATAATCAGAAACGGCAGCGGCGATTTCGAACTCTTCAAGGACAGGCACGGCTTTGTAATCGGCGGTATGGACGGCGTGAAATACAGGAACTATGAAATACAGCTTGAAAAAGGCTCATCCGTGTTCGTGTTCACCGACGGTCTCGTTGAGGCGACAAGCGAAAACGACGAACTTTTCGGAGCGGAAAGAACGCTTGAAGTTCTCAACAAGGTAAAAGACGAAACGCCCGAAACAATACTCAAAAAGACGGAGGAGGCAGTCAACGCTTTTGTCGGAGCCGCGGATCCGTTTGACGATTTGACTATGCTTTGTGTGAAATATACCGGCCGCGAAGACGGCGGAGAAAACGAAATAACAATAGAAAACGAAGTGAGCGAAATCGCGAAAGCCGTTGATTTCGTCTCGCTGAAAACGGAGGATCTCCCGTTTTCGTTCAAGGACAGAAACCAGATTGAGGTGGCCGTTGACGAAATTATGAGCAACATCGTCAACTACGCTTACGGCGACAAAAAAGGCAAGGCCACGCTTAAACTTCAGACTGACGAAGAAGGCATAATAATCACCGTGGAAGACAGCGGAATTCCTTACAATCCTCTCGAAAAGGAGGACCCCGACATCACCCTTTCCGCTGAGGAAAGAGGCATAGGCGGCTACGGTATCTTCATTGTCAAAAAGGTTATGGACGAAATCGCTTACCGCCACGCGGAAGGCAAAAACATCCTCACCATGCGCAAGTTCTTCTTAAAATAAAAAACGGCAAAACAGCCGCCCTTCCGGGCGGCTGTTTTTTTATTTCAATTTTCAATTCATTTCACAATATAACTCTCATCCGCGGCGATTTCCTCATCCGAAAGACCGCCTCTGCGGAGGTAGTTTTCCGCTCCCGCTTTTATGTCGAGCGTGTTTACATCCGTTCCCTTTTCCGCCTCGCACAGGCAGTAAAGGAAGTCGTTGACATTGCCGAGAATCGCGTTGTATTTGTCGGGATTGTTTTCCTTCGTGATTCCGTAATAATTGTCATAGGTTATCATATAATCGTCAATTATTTCCTGAGCCGAAGCACCCGCGAGCGCAAGCAGCAGCGCGCAGGCGAAGCCCGTTCTGTCCTTGCCCTCAACGCAGTGGATAAGGCAGGGTCCGTCATTCTGCGACATCTCGTAAAACGCCTTTGAGAGAATACCCGCGAATTCGTCCGAACGGTAATTCGCGTTCATCGCGAGAATAAGAACGTTCCCGTCCTTGTAAAGCGAATCGTAATAGCCTGAGACGAAATCCTCCGCCTCGGTGTGCGCCTTGTATTTTTCCTCGTTATCCGAAAGGTTGAGAACGAATTTAATCCCGTTTTCCTGCGCGAAACGGTTCGCGTAAGCCGCCCTGCAATGCTGATTGTCGCAGGGGGAGGCTGAACGGAAGAAGAAGTTTTCTTTAAGATTTCCGCCCTTTACCGCGCGGAAATTCGCGAACTCCTCATCCGAGTCAAAATCGTCTCTGTTGTCGGAATAGCTCAGCGCGTAAAGCTCCTGAACATCAATATATTTGCCTTTCGTGTTGAGCGTTACGGTAACCTTCGAGGAATCCGTCATTTCAAACTCCTCCCAGGTAGAAGCGCCGTAGTTTCTCGCTATCACAACATGGGGATATCCCGGATAACCGCAGGCGAGAAGCTCGCCGACAGGCACATAATAGCCCGAATAATACGGCACATCCTCAAAAATCCTGCCGTTGTCAAACACGATATTCACGCTGTCGCCGAAGGCGAAGCCCAGGTTGTTGAACTCTTCAATCGTCAGGTCAATGTAAACATTGCCGAACTCCTCGTCTCTGACAACCCCGATTTCGCCCGTCGTTACGGGAATAACCTCGTCAACATTCTCTTTTTTTCCGCAGCCCGCGAAGAGCGCGGTGAGCATAACAGCCGCGAGAAGAACAGAAACCGTCTTTTTAATCATATCATTCTCCGTTAACTTTTACTTTTTTGTTTTTCCCGCTTTTGGCGTTTTTCAGCACATAAATAAGAATCGGAATATATGTGACCGCAGGAAGCACAAAGCCCAGATATTTGTAATCCGACTGAACAAGCATATTGAATATGCCGTGATAAATGCTCGCCAGCGAAAGAAGCGCGAATGTTCCGCAGTAGAACAGCTTTCTGCGTTTTCTTATGAAACTCATTCCGTAGCCGACCGCCGCGGTGCATACTCCGTGCATAAGCGCGGTTGAAAAGCCTCTGATGACGGCCCAGCCCATGGTGACATTTTCAATGTTCTGAACAAGTATCACCATATTTTCAAACATCGCGAAACCGATTCCCGCGGCAAACGCTATCGTCATCAGCTTTTCGCGGTCATCCGAAAACAGCGCCGCGTAAAGCAGAACGGGAACCGCCTTGACTATCTCCTCCGTCACGGGGGTTATCGTCGTGGTAACATACAGCATATCGCCGTTGAAAACGGAAAGCAGTATGGAATTTAGTTCCGACACAAAGAGCGAAACGAATATGCCGATAAGCATATATCCGAGTATGAGCTTCGAGCGCTTTTTCAACAGCAGAAGCATAAGAGTAAGGGGCGCTACTGTGCATATGAAGAGGATGTAAATCAGGTTGTCCATTTTTTCATCCCCCTTTCAACCGCGGGCGTAACCGCGAGAAGAACAACGCCCGAAAGCGCTCCGATTATCAGAACAAAAACATCGCTGCCGCTTTTGTTTGAAAGCATCTCCGCGACGCAGAGAGCCTCAAAAACAAGAGCCAGAAGGTTATATGTTTTCAGGCAGTTGATAACTCCGAAATCCACATCGGGAAAAATGAGGTGTTTGAGGTTGAAATATGACGCGCCCGAAACAAACACCGTAAGTATTCCCGCCACGATTTTCACGAAAAGCGGAACGTCCGCAAAAAGGAAAGCCGCGACATAGACGGCGACCGCCGCGAGCGGAGCCGCAACGGGAATCACCCTGTATTTCACATACTCCTTTGACCCGTCATCCGCGAGGCTGTCCATAAGTCCGAAGTTCGCCGAAAACAGGAACAGCAGACTGCCCATAACGCCGAGAACCCCAAGCTGGAATTCTTCGGAAACCCCGCCGCCGGTAAGAATACGCACAACCTGATACAGACGGCCGAAAGCCATACAGCCGACCGCAAGGGTAATCATCTGCGCGTAAACCGCTTTTTTCGGGCCGAAGAATTTCACAATGCCGAAAGCGAAGCCCGCAAACGCGCACACGCAGGTAATAATATTGGAAATTAAAACAAGGTTCAACGAACCACCTCCGCTTTACGGACCGGCCTGCCCGGCCGCCCGCATATCTTTTTTATATTATCACTAAAACCCGCAACGGTCAACCTGCCGCTTTATATGATTTCTCTTTTGTTTTTCTTTACATTTTTATTCTTATATATTATAATGTGTTTTTGTAATATGTTTTTGGAGGCGCATTATGGATTATAAAATTTCGGAAGGTCTTGCTTCTCTCAAGCCTTCCATTATCCGTGAAATACTTAAGGAAACGGGCGGTTCAAGCACAATTCCTTTCGCGGCGGGCAATCCCGCTCCCGACGCATTTCCCGTTGAAGATGTAAAAGAAATCATAGGCGAACTGTTTGAAAACAAACCGATTCTCGCCCTTCAATACGGCGTTACCGACGGTTTCGCTCCCCTCGTCGCCGAGCTCGAAAAGCTCTGCAAAAACCGCTACAATGTCATGACATCCGATGACGGCGTTATTGTAACATCCGGCGCGCAGCAGGTTATGAGCCTTCTCTCGCACACTCTTTTGAACCACGGCGACACGGTTATCTGCGAGGAGCCCGCGTTCATCGGCGCTCTCAACTGCTTCCGTTCGTTCGGAGCGAAGCTTGTGGGTGTTCCGCTTGAGGCGGACGGCATGAACATCGCCGCTCTCGAGCAGGCGTTCATAAACAACCCCGGCGCGAAATTCCTCTACACAATTCCCAATTTCCAGAATCCCGCGGGTTCCACCACCTCTTTTGAAAAGAGAAAAGCGATTTATGAACTCGCGAAAAAATTCGGCGTTGTTATTCTTGAAGACAATCCCTACGGCGAAACAAGAGTTGCGGGCGAGGATATTCCCGCCATCAAGACTATGGATGACTGCGGTCTTGTGGTATATTCGGGCTCGTTCTCAAAGATTGTCGCTCCCGGCATCCGCGTAGGTTTCGTCTGCGCGAACAAGGCTCTTCTCGCGAAGATGACCGTCGTAAAGCAGACTCAGGATGTTCACACTCCGATTATGTCGCAATATATTGTCTATAAATGGCTCCACGATTACGACTATGAAGCGCACATCGCAAAAATCAAGAGCATCTACCGCAGAAAACTCAACCTTATGTGCGACCTTATCGACAAGGAACTCGGCGATTATGTCGAATATGTCCGTCCCGAAGGCGGCCTGTTTGTATGGTGCAAGCTCGCCGACAAATTCGATATGCTGACCTTTGTCAAAAAGGCGAGCGCCGCGGGAGTCGCAATTGTTCCCGGCAACGCGTTTCTCTGCGATGAAAGCGGCACAACACAGTATGTCCGCCTGAACTTCTCGACACCCTCCGATGAAGGAATCGTCAAGGGCATGAAGATTCTCGGCGAAGTCGCAAGGAATTACTGATTAACGGAGAATATATATGGAAAACACTGCACCCGAACGCAAAAAGAGAGTGCTGAGTCTTATTCAGCCGACTTCCGTGCCCACAATAGGCAACTATTTCGGCGCGCTTAAAAACTGGAAAAATATGAGCGAGGATTACGACTGCATCTACGGCGTGGCGGATCTTCACGCAATAACCGTTCACCCCGAGCCCGCTCTGCTGAGAAAGCAGTCGCAGGAGATGTTCGCCCTTATGCTCGCCATAGGTCTCGACCCCGAAAAGAGTATCGTTTTCTTCCAGAGCCATGTTCATACGCACAGCGAGCTTGCCTGGATTCTCAACTGCTACGCCCAGTTCGGCGAGGCGTCGAGAATGACTCAGTTCAAAGACAAATCCCAGAAACACGCGGGCGATGTCAATGTAGGGCTTTTCGATTACCCCGTGCTTATGGCGGCGGATATTCTGCTTTATCAGGCTGATTTCGTGCCCGTAGGCGCGGACCAGAAACAGCACCTCGAACTCGCAAGGGATATTGCCGACCGTTTCAACACAAGGCACGGCAATACATTCACCCTTCCCGAGCCGTTCATCGGCAAGGTCGGCGCGAAAATCGCGAGCTTGCAGGATCCCACCCAGAAGATGTCGAAATCCGACACAAACCCGAAGGCTTCCGTCTCTTTGCTTGACGCCCCCGACACAATAATCAAAAAATTCAAATCCGCCGTCACCGACAGCGAGGCTTGCGTACGCTATGCCGAGGGCAAAGATGGCATAAACAACCTTATGTCGATTTACTCCTGCTGCACGGGCAAAAACTTCGAAGAGATCGAAAAAGAGTTCGACGGCAAGGGTTACGGCGATTTCAAACTCGCTGTCGCCGAGGCTGTTGTCAACGAGCTTAAACCCGTTCAGGAAACCTACGCGAAGCTCATAAACGACAAGGCGTATCTCAACGAGTGCGCGAAGAAGGGCGCGGAATCCGCTCTCAGACTTTCATACCGCACCCTCGCTAAGGTTCAGAAAAAAGTCGGACTGTATCAGTTATAATCCCGTTTCTGCATATTTTTTGTTGATTATGCCGATTTTTGAATAATAATGCACAAATCGCTTGACTGTATGCATATTTGCTGTATAATCATTGCATAAAATAAATATCCGGAGGAATATAAAATGAAAGAAATCAAAAAAGTTGTCCTCGCCTATTCCGGCGGACTTGACACCTCAATAATCATCCCGTGGTTAAAAGAGAACTACAACAACTGCGAAGTCATCGCCGTTTCGGGCGATGTAGGCCAGGGCACCGAGCTTGACGGCCTTGAGGAAAAGGCAATCAAAACGGGCGCTTCCAAACTCTACATAATGGATCTCAAAGATGAATTCGTCAAAGATTACATCTTCCCCACCCTCAAAGCGGGCGCGGTCTATGAGAACGACTACCTTCTCGGCACTTCGTTCGCCCGTCCCCTTATCGCCATGAGACTTGTTGAAATCGCCAAAAAAGAAGGCGCAGACGCCATCTGCCACGGCTGCACCGGCAAGGGCAACGACCAGGTGCGTTTCGAGCTCGCAATCAAGGCTTTCGCTCCCGATATGCAGATTATCGCTCCGTGGAGAATCTGGAGCATAAAGAGCCGTGAAGAAGAAATCGAATACGCCGAGGCTCACAATATTCCTCTTAAAATAAACCGCGAAACAAACTATTCAAAAGACAAAAACCTCTGGCATCTTTCGCACGAAGGTCTTGACCTTGAAGACCCCGCGAACGAGCCTCAGTATAACAAGCCCGGTTTCCTTGAAATCGGCAAATCGCCCGAGCAGGCTTCCGACAAGCCCACCTATGTAAAGATTCATTTTGAAAAGGGCATTCCCACCGCCGTTGACGGCAAAGAGATGGGCGGAGTCGAACTTGTTGAGTATCTCAACAAAATCGGCGGCGAAAACGGCATAGGTCTTTGCGACCTTGTTGAAAACCGTCTCGTCGGTATGAAGTCGAGAGGCCTCTACGAGAACCCCGCAGGCTCGATTCTTTACAGAGCGCATCAGGTTCTTGAAACAATCTGCCTTGACAGAGACACAGCTCACTACAAAGCGCTTGTAGCGCAGCGTTTTGCCGAACTCGTCTATTTCGGTCAGTGGTTCACTCCTCTTCGCGAGGCTCTTTCCGCCTTTGTTGACAAAACCCAGGAAACAGTCACGGGCGATGTAACCCTCAAGCTATACAAGGGCAATATGATAAACGCGGGCGTGACCTCGCCCTACACTCTTTACAGCGAGGAATTCGCTACATTTGACGCAGATGAGGTTTACAACCAGAAGGATTCCGCGGGCTTCATCAACCTCTTCGGTCTTCCCATCAAGGTCAAAGCGATTCTCGACGCGGAGAGAGAAGGCAAATAAAAAACAAAAGAGCCGTCACGGCGGCTCTTTTCACTATTTATATAAGGATTGATTATTATGAAATTATGGGCAGGACGGTTTTCAAAGGAAGCCGACAAAAAAACCAACGATTTCAACTCCTCAATAGCGACCGACTCACGGATGTTCGAGGAGGATATAAACGGCAGCATAGCCCACGCCACAATGCTGGCGGCGCAGGGAATAATCTCAAAAGAAGACGGAGCGGCAATCTGCGAAGGTCTTGAAAAAATAAAGCAGGATATCAAAAGCGGCGCTCTGCTTATTGACCCCGACGCCGAGGATATTCACACCTTTATTGAGGCAACCCTCACCGAACGCATAGGGCAGGCGGGCAAACGCCTTCACACGGGGCGCAGCCGTAACGACCAGGTTGCCGTAGATGTGCGCCTTACCCTGCGCAAAGAGTGCGACGCGCTTTATGAACTGGTAAAAGGTCTTATCGCTTCGCTTGACAGCAAAGCGGAAGAATACAAGGACGCCATTATGCCCGGCTACACCCATCTTCAGCGCGCTCAGCCCATAACATTCAAAGCGCATCTCGGCGCTTATGTTGAAATGCTCAAAAGAGACCTCGGCAGGCTTGAGGACGCGAAAAAAAGAATGAATATATCCCCTCTCGGCAGCGGCGCTCTCGCGGGCACAACCTACCCGATTGACCGCGCGATGACGGCTGAACTCTTAGGCTTTGACGGCTACACAAAAAGCACTCTCGACGGCGTTTCGGACCGCGATTTCTGCATTGAACTCGCAGCTGCTCTTTCGATTATTATGGTTCACCTTTCACGGCTTTCGGAAGAAATCGTGCTGTGGTGTTCCTGGGAGTTCAAATTCGTTGAGCTTGACGACGCTTTCTCAACGGGTTCAAGCATTATGCCGCAGAAGAAAAACCCCGACATAACCGAGCTTGTCAGAGGCAAATCGGGCAGGGTTTTCGGCGACCTTATGACTCTCCTTACCGTTATGAAAGGTCTTCCCCTCGCATATAACAAGGATATGCAGGAAGATAAGGACGCGATTTTCGACGCGTTTGACACCGTGAAAATCTGCGTTGACACCCTTATTCCGATGATTGACACAATGCGTGTCATTCCCGAAAATATGAGAAAGGCGGCGGCGGGCGGATTCATCAACGCCACCGACTGCGCCGACTATCTTGTTTCAAAAGGCCTGCCCTTCCGCGATGCCTACAAGGCAACGGGCGAAATTGTCGCGCTTTGCATAAAATCGGGCGAAACGCTTGAAAGTCTGCCTCTTGAAAAATACAAAGAGGTCTGCGACCTGTTTGACGACGGCGTTTATGAAGCGATAAAACTCGAAAACTGCGTAAAACGCAGAGGTATGTGATATGCGTCTGCTTGTATTCACGGATTCTCACGGCAGGGCAAGCGTTATGCGCGACGCGATTGAAAAACACCCCGAGGCGGATATAATCGTTCATCTCGGCGACTGCGAAAGAGACACAGCCTACCTTGAGGATTTAATCGGGAATAGGCAGTTTTACAGGGTTTGCGGCAACTGTGATTTTATGCCGGCGAACCCGCTCAACGAGCTTATTAAATGCGGTGATATAACTGTTCTCTGCACTCACGGCCACCTTGAAAGAGTAAAGCACGGCACGCAGATGCTTGAGGAAAAGGCAAAGCAGCTCGGCGTGACAGTCGCGCTCTACGGCCACACGCACGAACCGGACAACCGCTATGAAGACGGACTTTATATCTTCAACCCCGGCGCCGCGCAGGACGGCTGCTACGGCATAGTGGATATAACCGATAAAGGAATCCTCTGCATAAACGCGGAGATATAAATGAATTGCAAAAAGGTCGGAGACAATATTTTGTCTCCGACCTTTTTTTATTAAATCATTTCCTCTTCTTCATCTTCTTTTCCGCTTCATAGCGTTCTTTGTCAAGGCGGCGTTCGGCGGCAAGTCTCTCCTGCTCCTCGCGCTCCGCGTCGTGACGGGCTCTGCGCTCCGAAACGGTTTTGTCGTAATCGGCAATCAGTTCATCGAGGTTGTTGTAGCCCTCGTAAAGTTCAAGTGTTCTCTGCGCCGTCAGGTAGGGAGCGGCATAGGATGAATAAACATTCTGCTCCATGCTTGCCTCTTTCATCGCCTGCCTGCGGACCTTTGCCTTTTCTTTCGTGTCATCGGGCATATTGTATGCCCTGTCCGCTTTTTCGGGATCGTATGTGATTACTCCGTCGGGATAGCACTGCAAGGCAAGCCTCTTTGAACTTTCAAGCATTTTCGCGTTCTTTATTTCCTGCTTGCGCCACATTTTTTCTTCTTTGACATCGCTCTCGGGCAGGGCGTGCGCGAAGGCAATTATTTCCTTGTCCCTGTCGTGGAAATGCTCCGCTCCGCCGTCATAAATCATTTTGCTCAGTTCATACTGCTTTTTGCCGAACTCGGTTGTGAAACGGTTCAGCTCGCGCATAACGAACTGCGCGATTTCAATTTCCTCATTGTGTGTTCTCGCGTCTTCTATCGCCTGCTTTGCCTGCTTTATCGCTTCAAGACGCTTTTCTTTTTCTTCGGGAGTGTTTTTCGGAAGGGCTCTCGCCGCCGAAACAGTTGAGTGGTGCGGAATCTCAACCTTCTCTTCGTTTATGTATTTACGCGCTCTCATAATCGCTTCGCAACCCTCAATATAGGTTGCCTCGTCGCGCTTGCCCGATTTGCGGTCCTCGATGAGAGTCCGTATTCTTATAACCCTTATCATAGATTTCTGACCCGTTTCGGAAATGTCGTAGGCAAACCAGGGCAGAACGTCAACAGCCGCTCCGACAATGGAGATTTTAAGAAGGGTATCCATAAGGCTATAAAGCACGCAGCCCGGGTTTAAAGTCTGCTCGGAACGCGGTTTTGATTCATCGTAATCCTTATAAACATCCAGCACTGAATAGTCGTTGCCGTCAAAGCCTTTTCTGCGGTAAACCCAGGGGATGAAAAGCCCCGTAACCGCTCCGATAACACCACCCGCGTAAGACTGAATAAATCCGAACGCGCCGTCGATTCTCTCACCGATGAGATACTGCTGATTGTCGCGCATATCCGATTCAATGGCGGAGTCGATGACATTGCCCGTATCGACGAAACGGTCGATTGTGTAAACAATAAACAGACCCGCCGCGGCAAAGGTTGTCTTATAGAACAGGAAGTAGGACGCGATAAGGAAAATCTGAACGACATTTTTGAAAATCTTGATTTTCCTTTTTCCGAATTTTTTGATAAACCAAGGGGAAAACAACATTCCCCAGAAATTGGCGTTATATGAAATTGTGTTCAGCAGGCCGTAGGTCGTGCTCTTCATTATGTGGGCGCGGTAAACCATCCACTCCCAGATATTGCCCTTTGCTCCTTCAAGGAAGTCGTTCCAGCCGTCAGCGCATTTAATCCAGAAAATCTTGTTGCCCGCGACCGCCCGCATTGAGTTTGAGAAACTCATTTTCGTAATTCTGCTCTTGGGAAGAACAAGGCGTTCCCTTGTGCCGAAATAGGCGAGAAGCACAATCGGCATAAGCAGCGCGACAGGGGTGTAGGTTCCTCTGAAATAGCGCATATTGTATTTGTCGCCGTTGTCGCTCAGCACGTCAACCATCAGCGGAACATAAACATTGTTTATCGTGTAGCCCATTGAATAAATGATGCTGGTAATTGCCATAATTCTGGTGCGCTCCTGCGTGTTGGGAGTCATAACATGCACCATATTGGTAACGCCCGTGTTCACCCAGCCCTGAATATAGCCCTGGACCTGACCTATTACGAAGAGCATTGCTATCATGAAATATCTTCCGTAGCGTCCGGAATCCCTGACCGTTTCATAGGGAAGCCACAGGGAGATAACGGTGAGAATCATCGAGGGAATACAGAGCTTCATATAAACCCTGTATTTGCCATCGGAGGAGCGAAGATTGTCTATGATATAGGCGTTGAGCGGAGTTGTCAGATAACCGATTGCCGTACAGATATAACTCATTATGAGCAGCTCATTGTTGTTCATTTTGAGCGTCATACCCGTAAACTGGTTGCCGACGCCGAATCCGATTGTCCACTGAATTGACATAAGCAGAGCCATCCAGCCCACCGAAAGCATAAACACTTCGCGGTAGGGAACATACTCGCCGGGTTTCGGCTGACGCCAGTACATTCTTATATCAAGAGCCGTCTCTTTGACTTTGCTGACAATTTCTCCCATTACACACCTCTTTTTTGCTGTTTTGCCTCATCCATAAGGCGGAACACTCTTTCAAGCACAGCCAGCTGTTTTTCGCCTTTGACCATCCGCACTCCTATGTGCGGTTTGCCGTTGCCCGCGCTGACCGTGATTCTTCCTTTGAGATTTGCCGCAAGGAAGCGGATGATATCCATATCGAAATCATTGATAAGCAAAATAAGCTTGTCGCCGTTTTTGCGGATTTCATAAACATTGTTTGCCGCGGCTCTGCCTCGAAGCAGGGCGATTTTTATAAGCCCTTCAACGCTTTCGGGCGGGTCGCCGAAGCGGTCGCACAGTTCGTCGATAACATCGGCGGCCTCGTCTTCGTTGTGAATATCCGCGATTCTGCGGTAGATTTTAAGCCTCTGCGGCACACTTTCAATATAATCCTGCGGAATGTGCGCGTCAATGGGAATGTCAATAAGGCAGTCTCTCTCCTCAACGGCGGGAGTTTCGCCTTTTTCCTCGCTTATCGCCTGTTCGAGAAGCTTCACATACATCTCGTAGCCGACAGCCTCCATATGACCGTGCTGATGCGCGCCGAGCACATTGCCCGCTCCGCGCAGTTCAAGGTCTCTCATCGCTATACGGAAGCCCGAGCCGAATTCGGTGAACTCCCTTATCGCGTCGAGTCTGCGTGTGGCGAGTTCGGTCGGTTGACTTCCGCGCTCAAATGTGAAATACGCGCTCGCCCTTCTCGCGGAACGCCCTACTCTGCCCCTTATCTGATGAAGCTGCGCAAGTCCCATACGGTCGGCGTGTTCAATAATGAGAGTATTTACATTGGGAACATCAACACCCGTTTCTATAATAGTGGTGCAGACTAAAATATCTATTTCGCCTTCAAGGAGCCGTCTCCAGATTTCACTGAGTTCATCCTCGCTCATCTTGCCGTGAGCTATTCCGACATTCGCGTCGGGCAGAGCCTCTTTTATCTGCAGCGCCTTGCGCTCTATTGTCTCAACCCTGTTGTGCAGGTAATAGACCTGACCGCCTCTTCGCAGTTCCGCCTGCATCGCCTGAACAAGCACGGGGAAATTATGTTCTATAACATAGGTCTGAACCGGCTGTCTGTCCTGCGGCGCCTCTTCAAGCACCGACATATCCCTTATGCCGGTCATTGCCATATTCAATGTCCTCGGTATGGGTGTCGCGGTAAGAGTCAGCACATCAACGGCGGGGAAGCGCTCTTTGAGCTTTTCTTTCTGCGCTACGCCGAAACGCTGCTCCTCATCCACTATTATAAGTCCCAAATCGCGGAATTCAACATCTTTCGAAATCAATCTGTGCGTGCCGACCGCGACATCAACAGTGCCGTTGCGAAGTCCGCTTATTGTCGAGGCGATTTCTTTTCTCGTGCAGAAGCGGGAAAGCATCGCGCACTCGACGGGGAAGCCGTCAAAACGCCTTGTGATTGTCTGAAAATGCTGTAAGGCGAGAATTGTTGTAGGCACGAGGAAGGCGCACTGTTTTCCGTCGGCTATGCATTTGAATATCGCCCTGAGAGCAACCTCCGTTTTTCCGAAGCCGACATCGCCGCACAGGAGCCTGTCCATCGGATACGGCTTTTCCATATCCTTTTTTATCTCATTTATGCAGTTCAACTGGTCTTCCGTTTCATCAAACTCAAAACGGCGCTCAAAGTCGCTCTGCATATCAATATCTGGTGAAAAAGCGTGACCCTCAATTCTCATACGCTTGGCGTAAAGTTCAATAAGCTCCTTCGCCATATCGGCGACCGCTTTTTTGACCTTGCTTCTGGTTTTCTGCCAGTCCTTGCCGCTGAGTGTATTGAGCTTTACCGTGTGTTCATCCACGCCCGCCCCGATATATTTTGAAACCATATCGAGCTGGGTGACAGGCACATAGAGAACATCCGATTTGTCATATAATATTTTAATGTAATCCTTAACCGTGTCGCCCGCGTTCATTTTCTGTATGCCGTCAAATATGCCTATACCGTGAGCCGAGTGAACGACATAATCGCCGCGGTGAAGCTCATCGAGGTTGTTGAACGCGTTTTTGGAAGGCTTTTTCGCGCGCGCGGTTTTCAGTTCCGTTTTCTGTTTTGACGCCCTGGCGAGATAGGTTATTAGAGTAAAGCCCGCGTCGGGATATTCGAGACCCGATGAAAATCCGCCGGGAATAACGCTGACCGCCCCCGCGGGAAATTCACGCGGAGGTTTTTCAAAATAATACGCTTTCTCGCCTTCCGCCTCAAGGTCGCCGTAAAGAGCGGCGGCGGCTTTCGGCGTGCCCGCGACAACCGCGGTTATGTGGTTCTTTTTGTCACCGAAGCTGTTTATATCTTCAAGCAGAGCGGAAAAGGAACCGTTCCACGGATTAATCTGCTTCGCGGTAAATGAGATCAAATCCTTTACGGGCGTGTCAAAGCTGCCTCTTGGCAGGTTGTCAAGGTAGATTGTGCGTCCGTTCGCGTAAGCGGAGAGCAGGTCTCCCTCCGTGACGGTGAAGCGGTCGAGACCCTTGCAGAGAATTCCGTCCTCGAAAAGCGCTTTAACCGTTTCATTGATATATTCGAGCGAAGCCGTGAAGTTTTTGCGTGTCTGAAAGCTTTCGCACACGAAAAGGAACGAGTTGTCAATGTAATCGAAAACGCTCGCCGCCTGCGGGTAGATAAGCGGCATATATTTGTCAGGCGAGGGCAGCATTATTCCGTCTTCGAGGAAACGGATGTCCGCCTCCAGCCCTTCGAGCGCCTTCCCCTTTATTCTGTGCGCTTTCGCGAACGAACGGATTTTCACCGCAAGCTCGGCGCTGTCGCAGAGAATCTCTCTCGCGGGTGTTATACGCACGGATTTAACATTTTTCGTTCTTCTCTGGCTGTCGGGCTCAAAGGTGCATACGCTGTCAACCGTGTCTCCCCAGAGTTCGATTCTGTAAGGCTCCTCCGCGTCGGGCGGAAAGAAATCCACAATGCCGCCTCTGCACGCGAAAAGCCCCTGACCGTCAACCTCGTCGCAGCGGGTGTAGCCCGCGTTCACAAGCACAGTCAGAAGCGTATTGAGTTCAATGTTTTCGCCGTCTTTTACAGTTATGCAGCGCTCCGCAAGCGTGTCGGGCGGAATTGTCAGCTGGCTTACCGCCTCCGCGGACATAACAACCGCTCCGAAGCTTCCGTCAAGCATCCTGTCAAGAACCTTCAGCCTCGTATGCTCGTATTCTCTCGAAACGCTCTGCTGCGTATGAAACGAGAAATCGCCCGCGGGGAAAACATAAGCCTCCGTTCCGAAGGCGGAAATATCGCCTGCAAGTCTGTTGGCAGACGCCTCATCCGGCGCAATCACGACCGCGTTTATGCCGTAGAGGTCAACCATCGAACTTATCAGATGGGCTTTATGTATGTTTGAAAGACCCGTCGCGCCCACGGGGAAGCGCTCCGAATCCGCGTCTTTCAGTATTCTCCCGAACGAGGGGCTTTTTTTAAGAACCTGCGAGAAGCAACTCATATATTGACTCCGTATTGTCTGAGCGCGTTTTCAAGCGCCTCAACATCGTGATTCGCAAAATGATGGGCTTTCATTCCGACAGCCCTCGCGCCTTCGGCGTTTACTGACATATCGTCAATGAAAAAACACTCTTCCGCTTTAAGATTGAATTTTTCGAGCAGATGCTCGTATATTCCGCGTTCGGGCTTTAAGAGTTTTACATCGCAGGAGGCGACAAAGCCGTCAAAAAGTTTAAGCGCGGGAACCGTTTCAATCATTTTATGAATGTAAGGCGGAACATTTGAAAGCAGATAAATCTTCGCGCCCGACGCCTTCACCCTTCTGACAATTTCGTAAACATCATCAAACGGCGGCATATGCTCGTTCCAGTTGTCTATGACATCGATAACTTTCTCATAAGCGCCCGGAGTCAAGTCGTTTCTGTAAATGTGAAAAGCCTCGTCGGGTGTGAGCGTGCCTCTGTCAACCTCGCGCCATTTTTCCGAAAAGAAAATATTTTTGAGAATAAACTCCGCGTCTTCTTCCGAAAACAGAGAACGGATGACCTTTCCGGGGTTCAGGTCAACAAGAACTCCGCCCAGATCGAAAATAACATTTTTTATCATAGCGCCTGCCCTTTCAAAAACATTTTGCCCCCGAATCCCCCGTACAGGGGGTTCGAGGGTGATGTTATTTAATGTAATATCTTAATCAGTCGTTGTGTCTGCGGGGCTTTCTGTCGTGGTTGAAATTCTTGCGGGGACCCGATGAACGGCGTCCGGAATCGGAAACATCGTTTTCGGGAACAAGGCCTTCAACCTCTATGAGAGCCTCTCTGCGCGAGAAATTGAGTCTGCCCTGGTCATCCTTGGGAAGGACCTTGACAATGATTTCATCGCCGACATTAACAACGTCTTCAACCTTTTCTGTTCTCTTGACATCGAGCTGGCTTATGTGAACCATGCCCTCTTTGCCGGGAGCGATTTCAACAAACACGCCGAAGCTCATAAGGCGGGTTACGACGCCCTTGTAAATCGCGCCGACTTCGGGATCGTTCGCGATTGTTTCGATAATATCAATGGCGCGTTTCGCGCAGTCGATATCGGTTGATGAAACATAGATGCTGCCGTCTTCCTCAACATCAATCTTGCAGTTGCATTCCGCACAGATTTTCTGAATAACCTTGCCCTGCTTGCCGATGACATCGCCGATCTTTTCGGGGTCAATCTTGGTGGTAAGCATCTTGGGAGCCCATTTCGAAAGCTCCTTGCGGGGTTCGGGAATTACGGGAAGCATTATCTCGTCAAGAATGTAGCATCTTGCCTTGTAAGTCTTTTCAAGAGCCTCGCGGATAATTGCGGGAGTAAGGCCGTGAACTTTAAGGTCCATCTGAATAGCGGTGATACCCTTCTTGGTGCCCGCCACTTTGAAGTCCATATCGCCGAAGAAGTCTTCAAGGCCCTGGATGTCAACCATTGTCATAAAGCGGTCGCCCTCTGTGATAAGACCGCAGGAAATACCCGCAACGGGAGCCTTGATGGGAACGCCTGCCGCCATAAGCGAAAGGGTTGAGCCGCAGACGGAACCCTGTGAGGTTGAGCCGTTTGACGAAAGAACTTCGGAAACAAGGCGGATTGTGTAGGGGAACTCCTCAACCGAGGGAATTACGGGAAGAAGCGCCTTTTCCGCAAGCGCGCCGTGACCGATTTCACGTCTGCCAGGACCTCTTGACGGCTTTGTTTCGCCTACGGAGTAGGACGGGAAATTGTAGTGGTGGATATATCTCTTGGAATCCTCTTCATCAAGACCGTCGAGCATCTGGTTGTCGCTCATCGGGCCGAGTGTGGTAACGGTGAGAACCTGAGTCTGACCGCGTGTGAACATACCCGAACCGTGAACTCTGTCAAGCAGGTCTATTTCTGCGTTGAGAGGACGGATTTCGTCAATGCCTCTGCCGTCAACGCGCTTGCCGTCATCAAGAAGCCAGCGGCGGACAACATATTTCTGTGTTTTGTAGAGGCAGTCTTCAATTTTTTCTTCCATTTCGGGATAGATTTCGTCGAACTTTTCGTGAACAGCCTCATAGATGGGCTTGAGTCTTTCATCGCGGACGCGCTTGTCGTCCGTGTCGAGAGCGGCGCGGATGTCGTCAATCGCGAAAGCCTTGATTGCTTCGAACATTTCGGGATCGGGATCGTTTGAGGGGAAGTCAACCTTCTCTTTGCCGCATTCCTCGCGGATTTTCGCGATGAACTCAACAATCTTCTTGTTCTGCTCGTGGGCGAACATAATGCCGTCGAACATCTCGTCGTTTGTAACCTCGTTCGCGCCCGCCTCAATCATGGCGACGAGTTCGCTTGTGGAAGCGACGGTTACATACATCTGTGATTTCTCACGCTGTTCGAGAGTGGGGTTGATAACATATTCGCCGTCAACAAGACCTACAACGGAGCTTGCTACGGGACCGTCCCACGGAATCTCCGAAATGGAGATTGCGACGGAAACGCCCAGCTGAGCCGCGATTTCGGGCTGGCAGTCGGGGTCAACGGACATAACTGTCGCGACAACGCCTACATCGTTTCTCATATCCTTGGGGAAAAGAGGACGGATGGGTCTGTCGATAACACGGGAGGCAAGGGTCGCCTTCTCGCTTGCTTTGCCTTCACGGCGCTGGAACGAGCCGGGAATTCTGCCTACGGAGTAAAGTTTCTCTTCGTAGTCAACGGAAAGCGGGAAGAAGTCCACGCCTTCACGGGGCTTCGCAGCCATTGTTGCGGTGCAGAGCACGTTTGTTTCGCCGTAGCGAACAAGGCAGGAACCGCCCGCGAGCTGCGCCATTTTGCCTACTTCCACCACGAACGGGCGGCCGGCTATTTCTGTTTCGTACTTTTTGAAGCTTTTAAAAAACATTTTTTTGCCTTTCTGTAAAAATATATTTCCACAGGCGGCACGGGCTTAGCAATAGCTCCGCAGTCCGTAATCGGCACAGGCTGCCGAGCAACTGCTAAAACCTGAAAATACCGCCTGATAGGATGCTGTTTTTCAACAATAATCGTAACAGAGCAGGCGGGGTTTTTCGCCCTGCCTGCTCCTGAGCAAACTTATTTACGTAAACCGAGTCTCGCGATGATTGAACGGTAGCGCTCAATGTCAGTCTTCTTAAGGTACTCAAGAAGGTTGCGTCTGTGACCGACCATCTTGTGAAGACCGCGGCGTGAGTGGTTGTCTTTTTTGTGAACTTTAAGATGCTCTGTGAGATCCGCTATTCTCTTTGAAAGAACTGCGATCTGAACCTCGGGTGAACCTGTGTCGCCCTCGTGTGTGGCATATTCTGCCATGATTGCCTGTTTTTCTGCCTGTGTCATTGTTTTCACCTCATTTTATTATTTGCCTCGCTCCCAGTGTGCGGCAGGTGATTACCTCCGTAAGAGGTTCAGTCCGCGGACCGAGATACGGGCACAGTGCAAAACGGAGTATAACACAACTCCCCGTTTTTGTAAAGTATTTTTTAAAAATTATTTTTTATTACTTTATAAAGAAAACCCGCTTCAGCTTTCAACAAGGTCCTGTATCTGCTGAATCGCTTTCTTGTATGCGGTGTTGTAGATATTCTGCAAAAAGATGATATCCGTTATGTTGTGTTCCTTCACAAAAGCGGAAAGCGACTGACTGAAATATCTGTAATCAATCCAGTAGGTGTATTGATAGT
Source organism: Oscillospiraceae bacterium (assembly GCA_902787025.1). Classification (GTDB taxonomy): domain Bacteria; phylum Bacillota; class Clostridia; order Oscillospirales; family Acutalibacteraceae; genus CAG-177. The sequence continues at coordinate 28,565 of CADAER010000004.1, forward strand.
GGTCGATGAGGAAGGGAACAAACGCGCAGCCGAAACTGTCCTTTATGCAGATGCAGGCGGAGCCGTCGGTTATCTGCGGATTCTCAACAACGCAGAGCTTCGCGTCGCCGTTTACGAAACAGCTGTATTTGCTGTTCGCAGGGTAACTGTCAACATCCATTATAATAGGCCAGTTTTCGTTCGTTTCGCCGTTCACGTCGGTTATTGTCATTTTATCCGTTCCCATGGGAACATATGCCGTTATCGTGTCGGGATTGGCCTTGAGAGCGGCGGAGTTTGTTTCCGAATAGTGCGTTCCCACAAAGCCCTCGAAAGTCTTTGTTCTGAACTGATTCAGCTGATGCGGTGCTATTCCCTTGAGATTGCAGAAACTCGTGTAAACATAATACGCGCCCAGAGCGGTCCAGTGGTGGTCCGTGCGGAAATAAAGATACTCGTCGCAGTGGTTTCTCAGAATTTCAAAAGTAGGCACGGTTTTTACGGAGGAGTTCATTTTTCCGTAAATGTATGAAATCGCCTCTCTCTGATCGCTTACGCCCAGCTCCTTCTGCAAAGCGTCGCTCAGAACGACACCCGAGTTGAGCGGAATAATCATATCATAAACGGTCGCTTTGCCGTCGTATTTCTTCTGCGCTTCGTTGATGACAGCCGCATACCAGTCGGCGTTCTCCCTGACGAAATAATAGAGCGAGTAGCCCGTGTTGCCGCTTACATAAACGCCGTCTGTCGTTTCGCCGCCTTCATCGGAAACTATACCGTCGCGCACGGTCTGCGGCTCGGTGGTGGTGACGGGCAGGGTAGCCTCCTCGCCCGCGTCGTCGGGAATTTCATCCGCGTCCTTTCCCGCGCCGACAATCTTTTCGGCCGTTCTGCCGTAAAGAGCCTTGAAAGAGTTGTTGGCGTTCACAAGCTTTTCACGCGCGGGGAATGTGTCGGCATACCAGGTCTCAACGCCCGAAAACCAGGTGCCGTCCGCGAGAGTGGAGAATGACATCTTCGGAAATTCGGTGAGCTTGCGCTTTTCAATCTGCGAAACGTCGGGACGCTTGAACCAGGCGAGACCGATAACGGTCATGACAGCCATTGTCAGACCGAACACCGCGATTTTTATTAAATTTGCAATTCTGTTGTTTTTCATAATTCACACTTAAAATCTGAAATAGAGGAAGGGGTTGTATGTATCGCCCGCGAGAGCCATTGATGAAAGAATAAGCAGCGCCGCGGGGTGAACGACATCCCATATTCCGTATATAATGCTGACGGGAGCGGAGGTCTGCGATTTTTCGTAAAGAGCCGTTCTTATCTTTTTGCCGAGCGGCAGGCAGGCTATTGCCGAGAATATAAGCAGTCTGTAATTCGATTTTACCGCAAGTGTTACAGCCTTGCCGCCGAATGAATTGTGATTAAGTCCGAACAAGCCTCTGAGAACCGTGCCGAGCGACGCGAAATCCTCAAACTTGAAGATAATCCAGCAAAAATAAACAATTATCAGAACAAGGAAAACGCGGACCGCTTTCGGTATGCGTTCAAGTTTTTCTCCGACAACGAATTTTTCCAGAACAAGGAAGACGAAGAAATACAGTCCCCAGATAACATAGTTCCAGCTCGCCCCGTGCCACAAGCCCGTGAGTCCCCAGACAACAAAGAGGTTGAAAATCTGCCTTGCCTCACCCTTCCTGTTGCCGCCGAGCGGAATATATACATAGTCGCGGAAGAAGGTCGAGAGCGATATATGCCATCTGCGCCAGAAATCCGTGACCGAATCGGCTGTATAGGGATAATTGAAGTTCTCGCGGTAGTGGAAGCCGCACATAAGTCCCATACCGATAGCCATATCGGAATAAGCGGAGAAATCAAGATAAATCTGCAGCATGAACGCGAAGCCCGCGAGCCATAAGCCGAGCGCGGGAGTTTTCGCGAGTTCCCCCGCCGTTTTGTCAAAGAACAGGTCCGCGACCGCCGCGCAGGAGTTCGCAAGCACCGCTTTTTTCGCAAGACCGACAGTGAAGCGGCTTATGCCTCTGCCGATTTCCGCGCGGTTGACCCGACGCGTTAGAATATCCTTTTCAACATCGGAGTAACGCACGATGGGGCCCGCTATGCACTGATGGAAAAGGCAGGCGTAAAGCAGAAGCACCCAGAACTTTTTCTGAGCCGCCACCTGACCGCGGTAAACATCCGCGACATAACTGATAAGCTGAAAACTGTAAAAGCTTATGCCTACGGGCAGCGCTATTGAAATGACATCCTTCGGGAAACCGAAAATTGATTGCAGGGTTCCGCAGACGAAGCCCGTGTATTTGAAGATTCCGAGCACGAGCAGAACCGAGAACACCGAAAAGCCCAGCAGAAGCTTACGGTCGGATTTATCGGCGTTTTCAATAAGGCGCGCCGCTCCCCAGCACACGAAAGTATCAAAGAGCAGCAGCAGGAAATAGACGGGGCCCGCCCAGCAGTAGAAAAGAACTGAAAAGGCGAGCATCGCCGCGTTTTTATATTCGGTTTTTTTCAGAACAATCTGCGAAAGCAGGTTGAACGAAAGAAAAAGAAAGACAAAAAGAAGGCTTGAAAAGACCATAATTTCTCCCGGTTCAATATCTTCAACTCCGTTTTTCGCGGAGATTCAATGTGATTTTACATAATAACCTTGCTTATTTTATAGTAAAAATATACAAATATCAATACTTTTTCAAAATATTTTCACAAACCTTTTTTCCGATACAAAAACAGCGGAGCGTAACACTCCGCTGTTGATATTTCCGCGTGAATTATCCGAGTTCACTCCACGCGCATTGCAGTTTCTCAATAATCGGAAGATTCTGCGGACATTTTGCCTCGCAGGCACCGCAGCTTATGCATTTATCCGCTCCGTTGCCGTTTCCCTTGATCCGTTTCAGACCCCAGTCGTCAGCGGGATTAAGGTCATAAAGGGAAATGTTGTTCCACGCCGAAAAGATTCCGGCGATATTCACTTCATTCGGGCAGGGCATACAGTATTTGCACCCCGTGCAGCCGATTTTCGTGCGGTCAAGATAAGCCCGGCGCACATTTTCCATAAGCTGCAGTTCGTCCGCGTCCATAACGCCCGCTTCCGCCGTGTCAAAAATACGCAGGTTTTCTTCAATCTGTTCAGCCTCGTTGCAGCCTGACAGAACAACGGACACCTCCGGATGATTGCATATCCAGCGGAACGCCCACTCCACCGCCGAGCGTTTTACGGGGAAAGCATCATAAAGAGCCTGCACATTTTGGGGGGCTTTCGACAGTCTTCCGCCGAGCAGACCCTCCATTATAACAACGGGGATTCCTTTTTTGCCCGCGAGTTCAAGACCTTTTTTACCCGCCTGATTTTCAATATCCATAAAGTTATACTGAATCTGAACCATATCCCAGTCAAAATCATTGAGAATGTATTCAAAATCTTCATAGGAGCCATGAAAAGAGAAGCACTTGAAACGGATTTTGCCCTCCCTCTTCATATCATCAAAGAATTCGGGAGCGCCGATGGCTTTGAAGGATTCCCACTCTTTTTTGTTCAGGCCGTGCATAAGATAAAAGTCAATATGGTCGGTCTGCAGCTTTCTGAGTTCCTCGTCGAGAAGCGCTTCCATACTCGCTCTGTCTTTAACATAGCCGAGCGGCATCTTTGTCGCAACAGTCACCTTCTCGCGGTATCCGTCTTTCAGCGCCTTGCCCACAACGGTTTCGGATGTTTTATCCAGGTAAACATAGGCTGTGTCGAGATAATTCACACCGCCGTCAATAGCCTGACGGATAAGAGAAATCGCCTTTTGCTCGTCTATTATGCTGTCGCCCGACGCAGCGCCGTTGAAGCGCATACATCCGAGACCGAATGCCGAAGCGCTTATTCCGAGCTTTTCCATTTTGCGGTATTTCATAAAGCATCCCCCGTAATAATTTTATGTTTTAATCATAGCATACGGAAACGGGAATAACAATACAATATTACAAAAAAGAAAAATACAGCCGGACCGACCGCTCAGTCCGGCTGAAACTCTGCCTTTTTATTACTCAAGTTCAATTTCTTCGCCTGCGGCGATAATCAGGCGACCCGGCGCGTTGAAGCGTTCCGCGCGCGATTTGTCAAAGAGTCTGCCGGGCGCCATATGGTATGGAATATTGCGCTTTGCGCCCGCAAGAGCCGCGCACTCAGCCGCCTCGCCGAGGTCCATATTGTAAATTCCGTCACAGCAGAAAAAGGCGTAGTCAATGTTCCTCTCCGCAAGACGGGTCATCTGCGGGGTTTTGCTCGTGTCTCCCGAAACATAAACCGTAATTCCGTCGGAAAGCGTGAGAATATATCCGACACACTCCTTGACATTGTGGTTGCGGTTATATCCCGCCTCGACCGCTTCAACCGTAACGAAACCGAACTCAAAGCGGTGATATGTTCCGCCTTCAAGCGCCTCTTTGTATGTGATTATCCGACAGCCGGGATTGCGGTTTCCGATCAGATGCGTTGCCGTGTGGTCGGAGTGGGCGTGAGTAATCAGGATTAAATCCGCGGGCTTGTCGTAGCCCTCTCCCGCGTATGGGTCAATATAGATAACTCTGCCCTGCGCGGTCGTGATTCTCAGACTCCCGTGTCCCTGATAAAGGAGGGTGCCGGTTTTTGTCATAATAAATCTCCCCTTATTATTGTTGTTTCGCAATAATCAATGATTTTATTCGCTTCTGATAATTTCAATACGGCGGGATTTTTCATCGGGCAGATGCCCGTCAACATATACGCTGTATGTCCCCGGATAAACCCTGCGGATGCCGTCTTCACCGAAAAGCGAAAAACTCTCGTCGTTGAGCGGGAATTCCACTGTCACGGTCTCTCCGGGTTTGAGGTGAATCCTTTTGAACCCTTTGAGCCTCAGCCGCGGCAGTTCGGGCAAACCTGCGGAATCTATATACAGCTGAGCCACTTCATCCGCTTCCATATCGCCCGTATTTGTTACCTTTATTTCAACGCCGTCCTGTGTTGAGCGCAGGTTCTCATAGGAGAATGTCGTGTATGACAGACCGAAGCCGAATTCGAACAGCGGCTTTGTTTTCCGATACATATAGGTTCTGCCGTGTTTCATTTCATAGTCATCGAAAGGCGGCAGATCCTCTGTCTTTTCGGGGAATCCGAGAGGAAGCCGTCCGGATGGCGAAACCTTACCGAAAAGCAAATCCGCTATCGCCGTTCCTCCCCGCTCGCCGGGATACCAGACCTCCAGAACAGCCGAGGCGTTTGCGGCAATCCACGGAATTGACACAGCGCTGCCGTTTTCAAGCACGACAATAAGATTCGGATTTGCCTCTTTGAGTTTTTTCAGCATGGCTATCTGCTCACGCGGCAGGGAAAGGTCCGTTTTGTCACGACCCTCGCGTTCATATTCTATGCCGAGACCGACAACTGCAATGACCGCGTCCGCGCCGCGGGTCGCTTCGGTTTCGGCGGCGAAAACATCGTCCGCCGTTTCATCGGGAGTAATCTGCCAGGTAAGCGAACAAGCCGGCTTTTCTGTGTTCTTGACATAGCGCAGCATAAAGTCAACACGCTCTCCGCGGCTGAGCCGGACCGGGTCTCCGCTTTCATAATCATTGTGATTAATCACAAGCTCAGGCGGAGTGCATTTCGCGCTGCCTGCGGCATTGACTCCGAAACGGTAGGTTCCCGTATAAGGCGCTTGTATTTCTCCGCGCCAGATAACGGAAAACGACGGCGAGTCAATCAACGGGTCGGGCATCTGATCATCCCATTTGAAATCAATCGCCCTGTCCGCGCGTTTTTTCGGAATACCCGCGAAAGACGGGTTGTCGTAATATGAGCCTTCCGCTCCCGCTTCGTTGTTGTGATAAATATATGCCGCGGGAACGGTTTTATAGTCTTCTCCCGTTTCCGTGAACTGCCACGGGGCATATCTCACGCTTACGGATTCATAAGCGCGGATGCCCTCCAGCGGAGTGACGGGCGGATGGACGGGCACGCCGCTGTAATCGCCGAACTGAACGATATCAGCGTTGTTTCCGCACACGGCGACGGTGATGTTTTTATTCCTCAGCGGCAGAATGCCGTTGTTTTTCAGAAGCACAGCCGATTTGACGGCAACCTCATAAGCAAGTCTGCCGTGAGCCTCGCAGCCGACGGCGGAAAACGGTGTGGAATACCACGGAAGCTTTTCGGGCGGATCAAACTGACCTGCTTTTATCCTCGCGGTCAGCACCCTTGTCACCGCTTCATCGATACGCTCCTGTGTCACCATCCCTTTTTCAAGCGCCTCTTTCAGAAATCTTTTGAAGAAATGGTCGCTGCACTCAAGGTCGATTCCCGCGTTGAGCGCCGCGGACGCCGCGGAGACCTCATCAGGCTCCTTGTGATGGGAATCCCACAGACTGCTGACTCCTCCGCAGTCGGAGACAACATATCCGTCAAATCCCCATTCCCCGCGAAGAATATCCGTCAGCATACGGCGGTTTTCGTGGCACGGCACGCCGTTGACCGCGTTATAAGCCGCCATAACCGCCTCGGGATGACCCTCCTGCACGGCGATTCGGAAAGGTTCAAGATGGTATTCCCTGAAAGTTTTTTCACTCATAACCGCGTTGCAGGAAAAGCGGTTGTGTTCCTCGTTGTTTGCCGTGAAATGCTTCGGCGTAGCGACCGCCTTCAAATAGTTTTCATCGTTTCCCTGAATACCGCGCACAAAGGCGGCTCCGCACTTGCCCGCAAGGAACGGGTCTTCACCGTAGGTCTCCGCCGTTCTTCCCCAGCGGGGATCACGGGCAAGATTCAGGTCGGGGCTCCAGAAAGTCAGCAGACCGTTATAGAGTCCTTCATACGGCTTTCCGCCGTTTTCCTCTTCCTCACCGTAAAAATACTTGGCGCGGGCTTCCGTGGAGATGGCGTCCGCGACTGTCTCGAGAAAAGAATCGTCAAACATGGCGCCGAAAGCGATGGCCTGGGGAAACACGGTGAATTTACCGGGGCGCACAACTCCGTGCAGCGCCTCGTTTCCGTGATAGTATTTCGGTATGCCGAGCCGCTCAACAGGCTCCGCGATTTCCACCATAAGTCTCAGCTTTTCCTCAAGCGTGAGCTTTCCGACAAGTTCTTTCGCCCGCGCTCTCGCCTTCGCTGTCATCGTCATTATGTTTACTCCTCCGCTCCGTTTTGCATATGCCGTTCAATCAGATCGTATGCCGTTTTTATGGTTTAAAAATACTCGTCAAACGGATGGCCGAGGTTTGTATATATCCACATAACCGTTCCGCATATAAGGTCGATTATGTCTCTGTAATACGGGCGCGTCTCCCCTTTTACATCCGAGAAAAGATTGCCCGGCACCCGCGCGGAGAAACTCCACTCTGTCGGCTGAACGCCGAGAGCGTAAAGCGAGATTGCCGCTATATCGCGCAGTTTGACATCGTCATCCATTTTGCCGCCCTTGACAACCGTCTTTCCCTTTACGGCTATTGTGGAATACGATTCGAGTTTCGAAAATCTTCCGTGACCGCCCGTCTCCTTATGACCGTGGTCGGCGGTTACGATGAAAAGCCCGTCTTCAAGCAGACCTTTTTCCTCAAGGCAGTCATATATTCTGCCTATTCTGCCGTCCGCGAGCTTCATCGCGTTTTCGTATTCAACGGATGAACTGCCGTATCCGTGTCCCGCCGCGTCAACCTCGTCAAGCTGAGTGAAGAAAACCGCGGGAGCGTGGCCCTCGTTGAAATAGTTGACTATCGCGTCAACCGTAGCGTCATCGGGACCGACATTTATTTTTGTAACCCCGATATCGTCCTCAACAATACCGATGTTTATAGCGCCCCAATTGTTGATGGAGGCGAGCTCGGCGTCGGGCATTGCATCGCGGACAATCTTGAAAATTGACGGATATCTTTTGAACGTGCGTTCCTGTTCACCGCTGACAACGCCGTTTTCCGCGCCGTGCTTGAAATAGGAAACGCCCGTAAGTATGCTCGTCCAGTTCGGGCCGCTGTCGGTTTTTGTTTCCGTGCGCGCGCCGTATTTCACTGCTCCGTTTGCGAAAATGCGGTGGAAGTTTTCCATATAGTCCTTCTCGAAATAGGTTCCCGCGCCGTCAATGCCGACTATGAACACGTGCTTATAAGCGCCGAAAGTCTTTTCTTCCGGACCGTCAGCCGAGACGGTAAAGCAAACCGTCATAAGCATTGTAAAAGTCAGAAACAAAGCGATAATTCTTTTCATAACCGTGTATCTCCTGAAAGAAAATTTTTACTTTTTGCTGATATACAGCACCATATCGGTATCATCGGGGCGCAAGGGAGCAAACCATGTTCCGAAAGCGGAAGCCCTGAATTCTCCGCCGTCAATATATTCACCGTTAACGGGATCAAACCATTGATAAGTGTATTGCGCAAGCGGAACAAGGCTGCCGACCGTTCCGGTCATAATGCCTCCGTTGCCCTTCGCGTTCGGCTTCTCGCCGATGCTTTTATCGCTGAACGAGTAGAAATAGACAACCATCTCCGTGTTTTCTTTGTTGCTCGCACAATATGAATACACATTGGACACGGGCACAAAGTATGCGGGGTTGTTGAACCGCGGAATCAGATTATTCCATTCAATCTTTTCCATAAAGGAACGCATATAGCCCATCTGATAGGAGGACGGATATTCAAGCGCGTCCTGCAGCGTGGCTGCCTGCTTTTCGGCGGCGCGGATTGTGTCAACGCCGTCGTCGCTGTCATTGTCACGGTCATAACCGTTCTGATAAGCCCATGTGGGCTGTCCGCCCCAGGAACAGCCGTAAAGCCCCGTAAGATATGAAGCCCACGCCTGCGCCCGCGCGCCGTAATTCTTTGTCCAGAGATAACAGTAACAGCCTTCGTAGTTTACGACAGGCTTGCCCTGCCCGTTATACCAGAAATCTCTCGCGGACATATAATCGTCGCGTCTTGTGAGGTCGGGATGCCACTGCGCGGCATACATTGTATGCGCCTTGACATTGCGGAACGCCGACGGCTGAGCGCCGGGATACCATATCATATTGATTTCTCCCGTGCCGAGTCCGTTCCCGTAGGCAACGGTATTGCCCGTGCTTTCCTGATGCGCCGTAACGGGATGGTCATACGGGTCATATTTATTAAGATACTGCGCAACATATTTGTACGGATTGTTCACCGCATTCCATTTGGAGTTCTCATCCTGATACGGGTCGTTGTCTATTTCCTGTCCCAGAGTCCAGATAACGGGGAAGGCGCCGTAACGCGCCACCCAGTAGCGGCAGAGCTTTTCAAGGTATTCCTTTGCTTCATCTGAAAGGTCGGGCATGGTAACTTTTTTCGTTCCCAGCATACCCGTCAGTTTCGGCTCCGTCCAGCCGCCGTGGTTTTCAATGAGCCGTGTCATACCCGAAAGCGGCCAGAAAAACTGGGAGTGGGCGTGAGTGAGACCGCTGTCCGTGATAATGCGAAACTGCTCGTCAAATTTTCTCAGGTCCTCAAGTCCCTCCTCGCCGAAGACCTCGGTTACGGAGGAGTTGAAACGGCAGTCCATCGGCTGGCTCTGATAAACGGTAAAGCCCTGCTGAGTTCTTTTTTCGCATATCTGCGAGACCATTTCGGGTGTTTCCTGCGAGAGCTGCCAGTGGGTGTCGCCCAGATAATAAAATGGTTTGCCGTCTTCATAAGTTAGATATTTTTCGCCGTAGCGCGTGGTGACAAAGCCGTGCTTGTAAATGTCAAGGTCTCCGCCGTAGGCTGCGCAGTTCACAAGAGCCGTTCTGCCGTGCAGAGCAGCGTTCTTGTCGTCGGAGCATACTGTTTTGCACTGCCACGCGCCCTCCGAGGGGCAGACGAATCTTGCGCGCCAGATATTGCCTCCGTCCCAGAAGCAGGGAATTGTATAAAGCCTGCCGTTTCCGTAAAGCAGAAGGTCAAGCGTAACATCGTCAAACGGGTCGTCGTATTCTTTTTCGCTTTCATAAGCGATTTCAACAACGCGCCAGGTTTCCGCCGAAAGCGTCTGCTCCGGCTCTCCCTTGAATAAATCTGTATTATACTCAACGCCTGCCGCGTCCCGCTCGGGCGCTTTTTCAATGCGTGATTCATCTGTAAAAGTGACGGCATTCAGAACCCTGCCGAAAACACTGCCGAGACCCCCGAGCACTTTTTCAAGAAACAACTCGGTCTGAGATACAAGCGGCTTGTCCGTCACGGAATTCTCCGCAACGGCGGGAATCATAACAACAGACAGTATTGTCGTGACGCTCAATAAAACCGGAAGAAATTTTTTCATGCTTTCCTCCTTGTGAAACTGAAAATATTAATAATTTATTTTAACATACAGATATGCTTGTTTACAACAATTTTGTTGAAAAAACACCGGGAGCGACGGGGACGGTTTGCAGGGAAATCTTTAAATTATCCGCGGTGTTCGGTGTTTATCTTGATTTATATATTAATAATATGATATGATGAAATATAACATAAAAAATGTGCCGTTCGGTTTCAGCAACGGTAACGATACATTTTCACAGATTTACGGTGCTTTTGCAATGAACCCGCAAGAGCAGATTATAACGATGTTCCGAATGTCATTTCCGCCGCCGCAGAATATTCCGGGAGCCTGTCTCCCGGTAAACACAACGAGTTGAAAAACAGATATCTGCGTGTTCCGGAACCGATGACTGTCTCAATAATTCTGAGGAATACTGCAATTTTTACATAGGTCGGTGATAATATGCTGTGTGTTATCTGCGATGATCTTGCAGAGGAAAGAACAAGATTGATAAATCTTCTCAACAGATTCGGTGAAAGCCGTTCCGTTAAAGTGCAGACGGTTCAGTTTGACTGTGCCGAGGCGCTTCTGGAATCATATGAAAAAATCAAAAACGCGGATATAGTTTTTATGGACATATATATGGCGGAGATGGACGGCATGACAGCCGCAAAGCAGATTTACGCCAAAGGATATGACGGAAGTATTGTCTTTTGCACAACCTCCGCTGATTTTGCCGTGGAAAGCTATTCGGTCAATGCGGACGGTTATCTTGTAAAGCCTTATGATATCAACGCATTCGACCATGTTATGCAGCGCGTAAAGCACCGGTGGGAAAGGGATATTAAAACCATTTCTTTTCCGTCTGAAAGAATGAACTTTGAAGTGCGCCTTGATGATATCATATACATAGAAACACACAAAAAAGGGTGTAGGGTTTACACCAGATTCAAAAACCCCGAAACGACAAAAACCATAGGCGAATTTTTCCGGGAGCTGACCGGCGAAGAAAACTTTTACAAACTTTCACGCAGTTTTATCATTAATTTCAGGCATCTGAAAAACTATGATGACGATAATATTTATATGGACTGCAATCATATTCTGCCAATGCCCGTGCGCACAAGACAAACGGTAAAAAGCGATATTACAAACTGGCGCTGGCGACAGATGGAGGAACAGTAAATGTCATTACTACTGACCGTTTTTTATATTATGGCGGATGCGTTTGTATATATGCCTGTGCGGTATATTATGTTCAAAGATAAGCTAAGATACTCTTATATGACAACCATGGTTTTTCTTTTTGCAATTTCACTCATAGAGGGCGTGCTGTATTATTTTCTTCAGAACATGGTAACTTCCCCTGTTACCAATTATGTTTTCCGCCTTATATTTATGGTTGTCTATATTTGCCTGTCATTTTATTTCATTAATGACAACTGGCAGAAAGTGTTGTTTCTTGCGCTTATGTTTGTCCCCGTGGGATTCAGCGGAGTAACGGTCTCCGGAATATTTGAAGTAATTGTTATACCCGGACTGTACGCAACAAATCCGATTCTGTGGGAGACAATAGTCAAAGTTATCTTCGCTTTGATTATGTATTATCCTTTATATCAGTTGTTTAACAAGATGTTAAAGCCGATTCTGGATATAGATGAAAAAAAGTGTTGGCAGGGCATCTGGCTTGTTCCGGGTGTGTTTTCCGTAATCACTCTTTGGGTTTCCCGTTCATTTCTGCCTCCCGAAAAAATCGTATTTATAGCGCTTATCAGACTTTCAGTGCTTATCGGCTGTTTTGTGTGCTGCGTTTCACTTTCCAAAACCGCAAAACTTGTTGAGGAAAACACTTTTCAGAAGGCTCAGGCAGATAATATGAAGCAGCTTATGCAGCTTCAGGAAAAGCAGTATGAAAAAATAAGCAGTCATATCAATCAGTTACGCAAAAACAATCACGACGCAAGGCATCATATCAGAACTTTGATGTCACTTGCCAATGAAGGCAACCTTGAACAGATAAAAATATATCTTGAAAAATTTATTGAGAAAATACCGTCCGGTAAAGGTCTCTTTTTCTGTAACGACCTTATGCTCAACGCGATTCTTGAATATTACTACAGTTATGCGAAATCAAGAAACATTCCCATAGATATAAAGACGGACGTGCCGGAAAAAGTATTCGACAGCGCAGACCTTTCCGTGCTTGTGGGGAATCTGATTGAGAACGCCGTGGAGGCTCAGGAAAAACTTGCCGACACAGAAAAGTTCATTAACCTGAAAATCAAGACGTTTGAAGATAAAATTTACTTTGTCATCGAAAATGCTTTTGACGGTGTAATAAACACAAAAAACGGGCAGTACCTTTCTCATAAGCGCGATAACCAGACCGCAGGTATCGGACTGCAATCGGTGCGTGAGATTGTAAAAAAATACAACGGAGAACTTGTTATTGACACCGACAACAAAGTATTCAAATGCTCTGCCATGCTGGAAAGTATATGATAAAAGCATCCCCGGGCAATAACTCATAAACCTGTATTGGTTTTCGCATCAAACCAAAAGCCGCATAACATCGTCAGATTTGCTTACCGGACATCAAGTATGCTCTCACAAATCTTCCTTGTTATGCGGCTCTTTTTTTATATTCAATAACCTGTATCAAAATACATTCGGGCGGTTTTTTTGACATTTATTCCTTTTTTATTGACTTATACTCCTTTTATTTTTAAAATGTGATTATATAATGCTCTTATAGAAATTACATAAGGAGGACATTTTATGAAAATATCAAAAAAGATAATCGCTGTTTCTTTAACATTGTGTATGATGTTACCGATTATCTCACTTTTCCCCTGCCAGACGGTTTCTGCGGCAAATACGGAAAGCACTTCGGCTCCGGTTTCCGCTGAAACCTATTCCGAGCTCGGCTTCAACACCATGAGTGAGGATGAATATCCCACAAACGAAAGACTGGACAGGAGATATTCCGTGACCAATGTTCAGAACGAGCTTTATGTTCATGTCAATGCCGATGAACATTACGGAACGGTTTTAAGAGATAATCTCAGATATTTCGAATCCGGTGCAGAGGAAGTCAGAAGCGCCGGAGCTATCAAGACCTACGGCGATAAGACCGCATCTCTTGCAGGTGAAAAAGGTAATACTTACAGTTACCTCGATGAGCAAGTCAACATGCCGACTCTTTATTCTTCATTTACGCAGGGAACCAATAAAATGGAAAATAAAGCATACGCAACCTCTGTCGCATTGAGGAGTGTTTCCGGCGCCGGAACTGACGACACGGTTGCCACACTCGAGGTTCTGACAAACTCAGCAACCGGAACCAGAACCAGTTTCAAAATAGCTCTTACCTTGGAAACTTTCAAAGGCGGCACCCGTTTAATAAGCAAATCCAAAACCATAGCAAACAATATCAGCCCCAGCTCAATGACGAACTCAGGCTCCACCACTCTCGATTTTCAGAACCTTGAGTATGACGCGCTGATTGAAATAACGGCAGGTGACTATAACGGCGACGGAAATGACGAAATTGCCGTTTACTACGGAACGGGTGTTATTGAAGTTTACAAAATAGATTCTTCCAACGAAGTCACCTTAATGACTACTCTCGGAACATCTCTTCTGGGATCATACACATATGACGCTCCCGGTATCACGATGTCAAGCGGCGATATGGACGGCGACGGCAAAGAAGAACTTGCCGCGGCTCTTTCTCACCATAAAAACAAAACCGTAGAAAACGGAGTAAAAAAAGGAACAGACATTTATAACCACAGTTATGTCTATATTTTCTCATACACCGGCAGTTCATTCAGCAAGGTGCATGAATACAACCTTAAATGTAATGAAACGGGTATTACAGGTATAATCAGAGGTGCCAATGTTTATATGGCTGATGCTGACGGTGACAACTTAAAAGAACTGTTTGTTGCCGGTTACCTTCTCTCACCTGCAATGGGTAGCAACGGTGCCTATGACGATTATGATTTTAACCCGAGCAATCCTTATAAGCAGTTTGCAGCCTTCGGCATTACCTGTAAAGGCGAAGAATACAGTAGTGATGTTGTGGTCCGTGTGTTCAATTCCTTCGGAGGAAACGACGGGAAATGGCTTTCCAAAGAACAGAACGGTTACGGCAGATACGGCGCTCCCATCGGTCTGGGCGTTGCAAATTTCGGTGTCCTGGGCAGCACAAACAAGATTTATGCATTTATTGACGAACAGCTTTATCAGGTGGATGCTAACAGTTTTAACTTCACCCTTATTGAGAGTTCAAATCTTACATACACCGCTGACCCTAATACAAGAAGCGGCAGCGATACAGATAAAAGAGACCGCTGGGTATCTTCCGTAACAGTAGGCAACTTCGACGGCAGCGATGACGGCGGTCAGGAAATTCTTGTAGTAACAGGTCTCAGAGCCAAGGGTGACACCCAGAGATACTGGTATCAGCTTTCCTGGTATTCTTCAGACAGACAAGGGAGACTCGTCAGAGGTCATGAAATGATTATGGCGTATTCTCTGTCTTATAACAACACAAAAAACCACCTCAACAACTCCTGCTTCGTTGCTATTGCCGCTCCCGATGTCAACGATGACGACTCACTCATACTTGAAAGAATCGGTGACATTCAGCGCTATTATACAAAGCCGAGTATCAACACCATTATTCAGGCGGCTCCTTATTTTGAGGATTTAAGCGGTGACAATTATCCTAATGAAGGCGGCACGGAATTCGGCTCATACACCGGCCACACCCACAGCGGACTTGCAAGCTGCGGAGCATCTGCCGGTGTTAAAGGCGAAATAGAACTTGAACTCGGAGTTACGGTTGATATTGAGGCTTCAGCCTCGGTTGCTTTTGACTATAACTTTGAATATGTCTGGGAAAATGAAACATCGGTAACCTACGGTGGCGGAACAGATGACTACGTAATTCTGTACACCACGCCCTATTCGGTTTACTCTTACAGAATGCTTGTCAACCAATCAAGGCACGCCATGATTCCCGGTGGTGCAGCAACAAGATATAAATATGATGGTATTGCAAATTATTCGGACGCACTGGTGAGAGCAAAATCAGAAAAAGACGTAAATTTCATTAAATACGCGTCATGGGTTGAACTCAATACATCTTATTTAGGTATGACCGCCCAGCAGATATGGCAAACCTACAAGCCGGGTATGCCGGCTCCCACATCTTATTTTTATGTTGAAATAGAGGAACCCAGCAATCCCGTAACAACCATTCTGACTGTTGACCAGTATGACGAAATAGCAAGCCGCACAGACGGACTTGAAACAATCCGCGGCACATATCTTAACAGTGTTCCGGGTGATCCCGCGTCATACTCCAACATTCCCACCTCATACCACGGTATCAAACGGGTTAAAGAAGGTTTCATGCAGGTCAGCAACGCGGAAGGCAGCTATGTTTCAGTTGAATACTCTGCCGGAACCGATGAAAGCCACGAATTCAATTTCTCACTTGAATTCGAAGCAAGCGTTCTGGTCGGCGGAGGAATTATGGGAAATAAAATTGTCGGCGGCATTACCGGTTCGCTTTACGGCGGCGGCGGATTTGCCTACAGCGACTCGAGAGGCAACACCTATACGGGCACTGTGGACAGTCTTCCCAGAGATGCTGCGGAATACGACTTCTCCTGGCAGCTCTGTAAAGCTTCAGCGACAATAAACGGCAAAGAAGCTGACATCATTTACTATGATGTCAAGAATGTCAGGTGCCTTCCCAAAACACCCCAGAATCTGACCGTAAGCGATGTTTCCGCCGACTCCGTTACCCTCGCTTGGGATAACAACAGTTCCGCCACGCGCTATGAAGTCTATGCCGTAAACGGCAACCAGAGTCTTTTCCTTGATACTGTCACACCGGGAGCTTCCTCCGATTCCGTTTCATATAAATCCACTGAACTCAACCCGGGAACAGCTTATTATTATAAAATCAGATCGGTAAGCAATACCGGTCTTAAGAGCAGATTCTCTTCAGCAGTCTCGGCTACAACGCTTCCCGACAGCAGCGGCAGTTTCGGCATCAGTCAACAGCCGATGGATTTCGAAACATTTGCGGGAGATGTGGCAATCTTTACCGTTGTTGCATACACCACAAACAACAAACCCATTCAGTATCAATGGCAGACCTTCGACGCCGATGCGAAAACCTGGATTGACATAGATGGAAAACGTTCCGCCACTTTGAAAATCGACGCAGATCTCGATAAAGACGGCAATCAATACAGATGTATTGTTTACCAGGGCGCGGGCTGTATCGTATATTCAAACCCCGTTGAACTTATCATCGGCAAAACCGGTTCAAACACAAAACTTACCATTGCCAAAAATACGCCGGCAAACACAATTCCCGACGGCAGCACCGTTTACTGCGCAGGTGTAAAACAGGAAACGAGACCGGAACCCGTATTTGACTGGGTTGATGATGTAAGAACGGTTGACGAAATTATTTATACGAAACTGGCATATTCAGAATCGACAGAAACATATGATAATCCTGTATATGAAGGCCCCTTCGTTTTTGTTTCCAGTGAAGGTAAATATTATTCCGTAACCGACGGTGATGAAATAGGCGAAGAAATCACGCAGATTCCCGGTTTTTACAACGGTTCCGAAGACTTCCTTCTGAAAAAAGACGGCTCGCTCGTAACACATACCGGTTATTATGAAAAGAATGTTGAGAATTCAGATATCAGCGAAACCTTCGAAATCGACGGTGTCTCTTACACATTTACAAAAAAGATTGCTCAGGTAGATTACACTGATTCCGATGACAACGCTTCCTACACAGCATACAGTTTTGACCAGGTTTCCGAAGAAGGAACCGAAGAAGGAACCGTAAGACGAATCTTCTACAGATTTGAATGTGAAAGCGAAATCAAATGGAAAGAGCTTGATATTGAAACAACAAATTCATATGATACCGTAATTATCAATCAGAATGAAACTGACATAGCAGCCGAAGAATTCAAGACAGTCAGAGTTTATAAACAAATCGGCTCGGAAACGGTTGTTGTCAATGAAATTACTGCTGACGGTGACACCTTATACCTTAAGGCATCTTCCAGTTCCTCTACAACAAATGAACCTCTTTCGTTCGACAGTTATACCTTTGTAATCAGAAACGCAGAAACAGGAAGTGTTGTATTCAATAACACCGTGGCAGGCAACAGCACGGAATATTCATTTGCGGAACCCGGTGTTTATGAGATTACCGTTTCCTCATCCGGCAATGATAACTATAAGGCCGGCACATCCGAAAAAGCAATTGTTTATGTTGTCAATGATCCGGAAATCGGCAATGATAATAAGCTTGTCATTTCGGGAGGCGATGTCAAATACGGCGAGCGTCTGGCTCTTAATCCCGTAATTATTACAAACAATTCGGGTTCCGACGCAAGTAATGTTAATTATACGGTAATGTATGGTGACAGTGAGGCAACCGGACTGATTGAAGGCAACACATTTACTCCGGACAAGGCGGGTGCTTATATTATCAATGCCGAATGTAACGGACTTACAGCTGCCGTGTCAGTCAATGTAGCTAAGCGTGACCTCAAAGTGTCGGTTCTTAACTGCGAAGCTCCCTGCAACGCAAGCGAATCGGATAAAATCAGCTTTATTTCATATGAAGTTGAAGGCGACATTGACGGCATCTGGACAGACGAAGCTGTAAGCGCAACAAGTGATGCCTTTACAGCCACAACTGCCGACAGATATCAGATTAACCTTGCCGTTAATACGGATTCCGCCGTTTTTGAAGAACTTGACGCTAAATACAACATAAAGTTAAACGGCGCAACATACACCCTTACTTCGCCTGCATATAAAGTAACGGTTGAAACCGAAAACAAGGGTACAAGCGACATTTCATACATTGTTGACGGCGCAGACGAACCTTCATTCGCTTCAAGCGGCGACTATATTATAAGCGGTGCCGACGTAACCGTTACAGCTCTTCCTTATAACGGCTATGTGTTCAAAGGCTGGCAGAATAACGGTGAAAATGTAAGTGTAAATGCCGTATATGAAATCACTTCGATTTCCGAAGATTCAAATCTCAAAGCAGTATTTGAACCCGTAGAGCACAGCAAAATCTACACCGTAGATTACGGAACACTTACCGTCGGTTACACAAGCAACGAGATAAACGCAAATCCCACCGTGACAGGCGACAAGGTTCTTGTCAAGGATTCGGATTATGTAATCACTTATTACACAATCGATGAAAACGGTGTCATATCACAGCGTTGCGACACTCCCGTAAATATCGGCAGCTATCTGTTTGTGATTTCAACTGTCGGCAGCGAGATTTCTTCCGTTTACGGTTTTGAAGGCGGCGTTCCTGAATCAATCATCGGCGAAAATGCCGAAGAATTCATCGCAACGTTCAAGTGCGCAAATATTCTTACCGTTGTTGATTCTTCAGGCGTTCATGTTCACAGTTATACAGCAAGCGTGACCGAAGAACCGACCTGCACACAGACCGGTGTCAGAACCTTTACCTGTGAGTGCGGCGAAAACTATACAGAAGATATCCCCGCGCTCGGTCACTCCTACGGCGAATGGGAAGATGTTGTTTCCGATACCTGCGGCGGCGACTCATACTCGGTCAGAGTCTGTTCCGTATGCGGAGTTGATGAAAAGATAAACATTCATCCCGAAAGCCACGCATGGAATTCAGACTATACTTTGGATCAGGCAGCGTCCTGCACCGCGGACGGCTCAAAGAGCATTCACTGTACCAAGTGCGATGCCACACAGTTAAGCACCACCATCCCCGCGCTCGGTCACTCCTACGGCGAGTGGGAAGATGTTGTTTCGGATACCTGCGGCGGTGTTGACCAGGCTGCGACCTGCACCGATAACGGTTCAAAGAGCATTCACTGCTCCAAGTGCGATGCCACACAGTTAAGCACCACCATTCCCGCGCTCGGTCACTCATACGGCGAGTGGGAAGATGTTGTTTCGGATACCTGCGGCGGTGACTCATACTCAATAAGAATCTGTTCCGTATGCGAAGCTGAGGAAAAGATAAATGTTCATCCCGAAGACCACGCATGGGATAAAGAATATACCGTCGATGAGGCAGCGACCTGCACCGGGGAAGGTTCAAAGAGCATTCACTGCACCAAGTGTGAAGCCACAAAGCTCACCACAACAATTCCCGCGCTCGGTCACTCATTCGGCGATTGGACGGATGTTGTTTCGGAAACCTGCGGCGGCGACTCATACTCGATAAGAACCTGTTCCGCATGCGGAGTTGAGGAAACTGTTAATGTTCACGCCGAAAGCCACGCGTGGGATACAAAGTTCACCACAGACAAAAAAGCGACCTGTGACAAGGATGGTTCAAAGAGCATCCACTGCACCAAGTGTGACGCCAAACAGCTCAGCACCTCAATTCCCGCGCTCGGTCATGTTGACAAGAACAATGACGGCAAGTGTGACAGATGCGGCTTTATAACGGATAAAGATATCGTCGCTCTCGCAAACACGGTAATCAATGTCCCGAAAAACACAACGGTTGAGTGGGCGCAGAAAACAACCGTTGTTGTAACCGCCAGCGACCTTCCCGCCGATTGTGAGCTTGTTCTTTACTTCGATGACACAAGAGTAGCGAAAAAGCCCGATAAGAACGGCAATGTTACAATCGAGCAGGATCTCGGCAAGGCGAATAAAAACACTAAATTCTTCGTCGCTGCGGAGAAGAACGGATATATTCAGGGGAACAGCAAGGGCCCGCTGAAAAAAGATTTCAAGATTTCCGTAAAGGATTCGTTCTTCGATAAGATCATTTCGTTCTTCAAGAGAATCTTCAATATTCTCAAGCCGGTTGTCATCAAACCCGGTAAGTAATCCGAGTCCCTGCAACTGCAAATGTCTCTTAATGTAACAGAATGTCCGAACATGGAATTTGTTATGTAAGATAAGACAGCAGAAGAATCTTTAAAAGCATAAATCAACCCCGCCGCGCAGATATCTGCGCGGCGGGGTTTGTGTTTATTAAAAACCTTTTAAATAAAGAACAGGCATCGCTGTTGCGATACCTGTTCTTTTGGCAGGGGCAGAAGGACTTGACGACTGCTTCGGCTCCGCCTCGCATTCTTTTGGCTCGCGGCCGTTGCTTCGCAACAGCACCCGCTCACCGCTCCTAACGCTCAGACCCTCACGGGTTCAAGTCCTTATTCTAAAAAAAGAACAGGCATCGCTGTTGCGATGCCTGTTCTTTTGGCAGGGGCAGAAGGACTTGAACCCTCGGCACGCGGTTTTGGAGTTTTTCTAAATAAGAACTATAGTGTATTATTGCTATTTATTTAGTTTTATAATTGTTTATATTTCACTACATATTTTTCTGAAATCGCACTAAAACGCCGGTCTGGAACATACTGCTCAAAAAAGTGTTAGACAATCGTTAGACACTTGTGTTAGACACTATGAACCACTCGCACGTGGTTTATTGAACTTATTACTTTTACGGTAATCAATGTCCCGAAAAACACAACGGTTG